>JAOAAR010000071.1 GCA_026418755.1 Planctomycetota bacterium | reverse complement strand
GTACTGTGAGAGCGACGACTCCGAATGCGAGTGAAGGAGCAGCAGATAGGCCGCCTGCCACGAATGGTTGGGATGGTTCTGCATGGTCTCCGGCGGGTTAGTAGTTTGCTGTAAGATTTCGAGGAGAGGAGGCGTTCAAACAGACGCCTCCTCTGTTTTTTAGAGGTGGTAGTTTTTCTCTTATTGCCGCCTGAAAATCTCTTCATTCTGGTTCGATGGAACGGTATTCTTTTGCTGCTAGAAATCCTACAAAGTGACGGGTTGTTCTTCTATTCCAGTGGCATAGTCTTGGAGTAACTTTATCGGTTGATTGAAAGACTACTGCTATAATGTGTTTTTCGTCCTCTGGGCATTTTGAGCATAAATCGCTTTTGGCATCGTCAGAGAATATCAGAATAGAATCTGAAGGAGAATTTGAAGAGCATTGGTGTCGTTTCCTGTGGCGATTCCCTCGCGCAATTTCCGATAGTTGGTCTGGAGCATTGCGCTGTACGGATTCTTAGGGTTGAAGAAGAGGTTCACTCCGATGGTTAATTCATCTGTTCTGTAATGCTCATTTAAGTTTCTATCCCAGACTTCGTGGCGGATTCCAAATTCTGCGTTCTCGTGGAGTCTGTAGAAGGCGAGGAAATAGTACCCTTCGAAATAGAACGGTGTGCCGGCGTCTTCGATTCTTCCGTGGATAAACTCGCCGCCTAATCTGAATTTACCGAGATACAGCATTATGTCGCAGGTGCTGTAGCGGAGGTGGTCAACATTGCCGTAACCGAGAGTTTGGATTTCTCCCAGTTCGTGTGCTTGATAATTTTTGAGGTAGGAGGCGCCAAGGGAAAGCGCCTGTTTGACTGAGAATTCGGCACGGAAAGTGTACATCAGTCCTTCGCCCATTGCCGTTCCTGCTCGCGGTTTTTTCCCGTTCGAGACCATTGTGTAAAACCTTAATTTCGTTTCACGCTCTGAGACCTTTGTTTCTATGGCATCGTAATAGAGCATTAGTCCGATGTCGCGTCCTTGCGGAAGTGCCGCTTCAAAGGATTTCGGACGAGTTGTGAAATCGAGTCTGCTTGCAGGAGTGAAACTCGAAAGCGCTGCTGGATATTGAGTTTTCCCTAAACGGAATTTGATGGGAAACTTTGTATACTCAATCCACATATCGGCGCCGTCGACGGTGCCGCCGCCAGGTAGGTACTGCGAATAATGTGGTTGAACAAGAAACTTGAAATCTTTGCCGAAACTGCCACTGATGTTTAAGAATACATCATCGACTCTGAAGACATAATTGTTATCAGATTGTCCTGACGGGTCTTCGAAGAGCGCCGAAAGTTTGATTAACGCACCAACTCTCACATCCGCTTTCTTCCAAATGTCTTCAAGACTCGCTTCTTCCTTCGGCTTCTCCTCAGCAAAGACCGCTTCTGCCACAACCAACATAAGCCCTAACATTAGCCCGACTCTCTTCATATGTAATCTCCTCAAACGGCTAAAATCTTGGCTATTTACCTAACTCTTTTCACGATTCAATAATCCAATGAGAACGCAAACAACAATCCCTGTTATCGCGATTGCTCTACCCCAATCGGTGGTACCTTGCGGTGATGAGGCGAAGTTCAGGTTATGTGCAAAAGCCGCACCAGCAACCATCCCCAAGACCGCAAGAGATGAATCCGTGTTTCCTCTTCCGGCAAGGACAAGTTGCCGTAACGGGCATCCACCAAGCAAGACCGAACCAAGCCCAACAAGCGCCATTCCAACGAAATTCCATAAATGCTCCGTATGCGCGATAGGCTGTCCTTCAAATCCGAATTTGACTTTACCTGCTATCAGATTCCCAAAGAATGCGACGGCGAAAACAGCGATGAACCCGCTCAAAAGATGGATGTCGCGGATAAGGATTGTGTCTCTTACTCCACCTGCAAAACAGAGTCTTGAGCGTTGAGCGAGGACGCCTACGACGATTCCTGCAATTAGCGAGAAGAGCAAGGGAGCGTGTTGAGAACCAGGTCCTTTTATGCTCGAAAAAATAGGACTGTTGGTTCTTCCATCAGGAAGCGCAGATGCCTTCGGATTGAAAACAGGAACGGTTATAGCAAGGATAAGAAGAACTATTATTATCGCAGGAAGAATCCAGCCATTTATGGTTTTCAGTGGATATGCTCTTCCAAGATTAAACCCTGCTTTAAGAAGAAGGACACCTACAAGAACACCGGCTATAAACCCGCAGAGTGCGATAAGGCCGTTCAAGTCTCCGCCTGCGATTCTTAACACCATTCTTAAGGGGCAGCCCAGAAATACAAGCGCACCAAACATAACAAACATTCCAAGGAGAAACCTTAAGACTGGAGAAGAGCCGCCTTCGGAGCGGAATTCACGAAGCAGTAGCGATGCGATTAAGGCACCTATGATGATACCTAATATCTCGGGACGAATATACTGAACAGGTTCTGCACGGTGTAGTCCTAATGCTCCTGCAGTATCTCGTTCAAAACAAGCGATGCAGAACCCCATATTCGGAGGGTTTGTGTTGTCACCGAAGATTTTTACCGTTAATAGGACACTTAATAGTCCTACGATTCCGCCCGATAAAATGACAACAATACTCTCCTTCCGCATTTGATTTCTCCTTACTTCGACTTCCTTGCAAGATGAATTTTGAAAAACCCTTCTTTTTTGTCTTCTTCAACACTTTTTACTTCATAATTCTTGCTTCTCGCCATCCGAGTTACATTTTCAACTTGGACTTTTGCACTAACTAATACGGTCACCTCGGTTGGGTTTTTCTCAAGCGCCTTTTTTGTCTGAAGAACGGGGATAGGACAAGATAATCCTCTTGCATCGATTTCAATCATCTTTCTATTACTCCTTAAAAACTTAATACTTTTTTCGGGAGCGGAGTGGGAATCGAACCCACCTGATATAGCATTTTGTTGAGCCATGTCATACAGGGTTTGCAGCCCTGGGAGGGCACCAGCCCTCTTTTCCGCCCGTCTCATTATTGTATATAATAATCCTTTTATACAAATAGATAATTCCTATACAAAATTGGGTTCAGATAAGAAGGGTTCTCTTAGTTTGGGATTGCGAATGATAGGTTTTATTTTTTATTGAGGGGGAGACTGTGTTTCGTGAAGGAAGCGGATAAATTGTTTGTTGATTACCGGGGTTTGCGTAATGATGAGTGGATTAAACTCCCTTTAAGAAGTCTTCGAAGAACTCTTTTGGGTCGTTCATCTGTTGCTGTGTTGCTTTATTGAGCCATCCTTGTTCTGATGGGTCAATGGTTTCCGAGTTGACTTTTTCGAACCATATTTTTGCCTCCTCGGTGGCGCCGATTCTACGCAACAGTTCTCCTATGAGGTAGGTGATTTGAGCCCGTTCTTCTTTTCCTACCTCGTCTGATTCAAGCCCTTCTATATAGTTTCGCGCTGCTTCTTCTCTTAGTTGTTTCTCTAACTCCTTGTCTCCTTCTTCTGCGGCGCACCATGCGCCTCGGAGGTACAGGTCTGCTACTGTGGTGAAAGCAAGTTCTCGTGCTTCTGCACAGAGTGCTGCCAGAAGATACTTATACGATGGTGTCGGCTCTAACGAAGAGAATCGCTCTCTCCAAGGTTGCATTTGAAACTTGATTGCCTCCGCGGTCTCGGGGTCTATATCTTCTTCGAAGCCGTCGTCGTATGCCGAGTAGTAGCAGTAGGGGCAGGTATGGACGAAGAAGAAGTAAGGCTGTATTCCCATGGCTACTGGGCGGAAATCTGTGTGCATAATCATCTGGTTCGTTGAGGCGACTGTTGTTGTCTCGAACTTTTCTCCGCAAACAGGGCATTTCAGACTCTTTTCGAAGAGGGTTGTCATCTTTTATCTCCTATCTCTATTAACTGCTACTGCCTAATTTCCCTTGTCTGTATGCTACCGCCAGAGCCTTGACTGGCACGCTGTCCAGCCAGCCTGACTGTGTTAACTGATTGAGGTGCATAAACGCATCCCGCACGTTTCCTCTCTTTGTCACAATCGCATACTGGCGAGCTACTGCCAGAATCCGCGCCCCGAGGGGGATTTCTTCTCCTTTTAGGTGGTTGGGCAGGCCGCTGCCATCATACAGTTCGTACGAATGTTTTATAATAGGAGTGATTTTCTCAAGACCTGGGGCGCGTTTGAGTATCCGTTCTGCTCCCAATGCAAGTTTGTATTCAATCCGTTGCTCGTCCTGCTCCGCCCTAGCAGCCTCCTCGAGTTCTTTTTTGGAAATACCTAACCAACCTATGTTGTGAAGAAGTCCTGCCAGAAGCAAACTCTCTTTCTCCTCTTCGCTTAACTTCATCACTTCTCCTATGGCGAACGCTGCCTCTGCTACTTTCTCTGAATAACCTGCCAGATGAGGCTCTCTCATATCGACCGCTTCAACGAGAACGCGCACGAGCCCCAGCATACTTTCACGCTGTCTTCGACCGGCACGGAGTGCGAAAATGGCAGCCCCTAATTGAATCCCTACCGCTACCATAAGTTCAAGGTCTTCGTTGTTGAAAGATTTGTTCGTCTGACGGCTTGAAAGATAAATCACACCTATTGTCTGTTCACTTGACACCACCGGCACACACATTATAGTGGTCACTTTTCCCATCACGAGGGATGCTTTGTCCTTGAACCGTTCGTCTTGAGAGACATTTGGCGTGAGTACTGCGCGTCCATAGTCTATCACAGGTTTAATAATAGTTCTCGACAGGAGTGGTGATTTGGAGGGTCTCAACTGGAAAGCCGCCTCAAGGCTCAATTCCTTCTCTCCGTCAGTTTTGAGAAGGATGTAACAGTCATCTGCGCCTACTGCTTCTGCTGCCATTTGTGCGGTTTTGTCGAGCAGACTCTTCTCATCGCGCTCTGTTCCAATTGTTTTCGCCATCTTATACAAGGCGGAAAGATACCTGGAATGGATTGAAGACGGCTGAAACCGCTCTTCAGGCTCCTCCATATCAGCCACTAAATCTAGGGCTGAAACTTTAAACTCTATCGTTGAGCCTGGGTCAATTGACGAGGAGTAGACCACTTCTTGCGGAAGAGATGTTTGGGCATCTGCGGGTATATCTTCAAACACTAAGACGGTACCGCCTATGCGTATTCTGTCGCCGTTTCTTAACATTGCCTCTTTAACTTCCTCGTCATTCACAAAACTTCCATTCCGGCTTCCCAAATCGCGGATGAAATACATCTCACCGATTCTGTACACTTCTGCATGATGCCTGCTTACTCCTTGGTCAGAGATTGGAACTTCACAGTCAGAATCGCGTCCCAATACCACATTATCTTTCTCTATTTTGAAGACCATTCCGGAGCAGGGACCTTCTTTAACTCTTAGGAGCACCATCAGATTCTTCTCCAACAATCTTTCCGTCAACAATATTTATAACCCGCGTGCCAAAAGATACAAGCGCTTTGTTGTGAGTTGCCATAAGGAAAGTCTGACTGAATCTATTTTTCATTTCTTTGAGAAGAGTAAGAATCGAGTCTGCTGTTTTGGTGTCGAGGTTGCCTGTCGGTTCGTCAAGGAACAGGACTTGCGGTTCGGTGATGAGCGCTCTGGCGATTGCTACCCGTTGTCTCTCTCCGCCGGAGAGTTCACTTGGCTTGTGATGGATTCTGTCTTTCAAACCTACTATTTCCAGCAACTCCTCTGCCCGTTTTTTTGCTTTCTTTTTTCCTCTGAACCATCCGAGGAGCCCGTTTCGCATCAGAAGAGGCAGCATAACATTTTCCAGTGCACTGAAATCAGGAAGGAGATGGTAAAACTGGAAGACGAATCCGAACTTCTCGTTCCGGAGTTGTGCTCGCCGGTTTGCCGGAATCGCTGTTATATTCTCTTCTTCGAGGTAAAGAGTTCCTTCAGTCGGCACATCTATAAGCCCAAGGATGTGAAGCAGAGTGCTTTTTCCTGCTCCGCTTGGTCCATACATCAGCACGCATTCACCCTTGTGCATCGAGAAGTCTATTCCTCTTAGGACAGGCAACTCTCGTTTGCCTGCATAGTAACTTTTTTTCACCCCTACCGCCCGAAGAATTGGTTTTTCACTCATACCGTAGAGCCTCAACAGGGTGAAGCCGTGATGCGCGAATCGCTGGATAGAGTGCGAAGACGAAACTGAGCAGGAGAGTCGGTACTACAACATAGGCGAGTTCTAAAGCATCCACTTCTGTCGGAATCTTGTCCAGATAGTACACATCTCGTGGGAACGGGTGATAGCCGGTCAGTTTTTCTATAAAAGCAGCAACCTCATTTATTCGATAGACGAAGGTCAGCCCTAAAGACAAGCCCAGAGCGCTTCCTGCTGCCGCTATGAATGTTCCAGCAATCAAAAACACTCCCATAACCCCTTTTGTTGTCCCGCCCAGAGATTTTAAAATTCCTATGTCTCTCGTCTTTTCTGCCACCATCATAGTGAGTATGGAGACGATTCCGAAACCGGCTACTACAACAATGAAAAATATTATGAAACTCAATAGCCATTTCTCCATCTGCACTGCTTGGAGAAGAGTTCTGTTCAGTTCCATCCAAGTCTTTACGCTCAAGCGGGAACTCTCTTTTTCAAACGGCTCTATAGCAACCTGTATCGCATCCTTCAGCCTTTCCGCATCCTTGAAATCTTCCAATTTTACTGAGATTCCTCCTATTCCTTCGACGCCTATGAATTTTTTCACTTCGTCAACCAGTCCGTATAGATATCTGAAGTCTGTGTCAAAAACCCCGGTCTTAAACGCTCCCAGAACCACGAACTTTTCCTGCTGTATCTTTTCCAGATTCATTCGTGTTGCAGTCATCAAAAGAATCTCGTCTCCGACTCGCAAGTTGTAATGTTTCATCAACTCGATTCCGACTACGACTCCAGGAGTCTCGCCCTTACGGAAGCAGAAGAGTCTGATTATCTCTTCATCAGAAAAAGGCGCGCGGTTTAAAGCCTTTTGATAAGGCTCTTTTAATCTCTCCAATTTTCTGCTCAACTCTTCATACTGTGATTTAAACCTGATGAGAGCAAACTCTGCAAACCGTCTTCTTGCTGAGCCTTCCTCAAACGCCTCCATCTCACGCTTTATCTGTGCAATCCCATATTCATACGCTTTCAGATGGTCTCGGGTATTTTCGTATTCCACAACCGCAAGAGCCTCTTCGCTTCTTAAGAGATACTGACGGAGTTTGCCTACCTCTGCTTCCATATCAGGCTCGATTCCTTTGATGAATCCGAAATCCACATACATTCCTTTGACAAGGACGATGTTTTGCACGAAGGGCGCAACTGCGGCGACTCCTTTCACTCTTCTTATGGCGTTCATCAAGGTTTCGGCATCCTGAATTGAGAAATCGTAACTTTCGACCGTTATGTGTGCGTTTATCCCCCGCAATTTCTCGTGAAACTCTCTCTGAAATCCTCCCATCACCGAGACTACTATGACCAACACCATCACACCAATTGTGACCCCGGCGGTTGCAATGTATGTTGTCAACCTCCGCTTAAGGTACCGCAACGCCACAAACAGACGCCACAAACCCTACTCCTTACTCTCTTTACTCTTTTGCTTTTAAAAGCGGAAACAGGATTACATCTCGGATTGTCGCAGTGTTGGTGAAGAACATAATTAATCTGTCTATTCCGATTCCTAAGCCACCAGCAGGGGGCATTCCATACGAAAGTGCTTCCACATAATCCTCATCTAAAACTCGTGGGATCTCGGTCTCCTTTGCCCTTTTGAGTTGCTCCTCAAAGCGCTTTCTCTGCTCAAGCGGGTCGTTTAACTCTGTGAAAGCGTTTGCCACTTCCATCCCGGCGAGGAAACATTCAAACCGCTCAACTAGTCTCGGGTCTGATTTCTTTTGCTTTGCCAATGGCGACATCTCGACGGGATAGTCAATGATGAAGACGGGTCCTTTAAGCGCCTCCTCACAGTGCCACTCAAACAACTTGTCTACGGCATGCCAATGCTCGTAGACCTTGCTTTTTTCTACACCTGTCTTTTCTGAATACGCTTTCTTTACTCTCTCTTCATCCCACACATCAAACCCTGTATTCTCCTTGAACAGTGCAGTATAAGAGAGTCTTGGATATGGCGGGGTCAGGTCATATTCATTTCCTTGATATGTTATCTTGCTACTTCCGAAAACCGAGAGTGTTACTTGGGAGAATAACGCTTCGACAACCTTCATCATGTCTGTGTAGTCTGCGTATGCCTGATACAGTTCAAGCATTGTGAACTCGGGTGAA
>JAOAAR010000070.1 GCA_026418755.1 Planctomycetota bacterium | reverse complement strand
CCCTACCGCTATTAAAGTCCCCAACACTATCACCACAAGAACCAACGCAAAACCACCGCTCTTACTCCCCATCTTCCTTCCCCCCGAAATACTCAACCCACCTCGTAAAAGAAAGACTTGCCTCCCCGCTCAAACTCACACGCAAAACCGCTACTCGCGCATCCCTCTCAGCCTCCTCATTAGAACCCTCTTTTATGCGAATCTTCTCCGCTTCCTCAAAAGTTGGAGGAGCGTTCAAAGAACCCCCTTCAGAAAAGCCGTATTTCTCTTCAGGCGGAGGAACATATCCAAACTTATCCGTCATAAGAACCACCACCTCTGAAGTGTGATAATAAGAGTCCAATTCCCCTTTGGCGTTAAAATGAATACTCGTTCTGGTCCCAACAAAATGAAAATTCGAAGGAAGACTCACCTCCTCAACAGCGGCAATTGCGCCAATCCTCACCTCGTCAATGATTCCGTAAAAAGAATCCCCCGGTGCGCTTATGTAAAACTTCGTGCCCGAGTCAGAAGGAATGGAAGGGATTCTCTCAGGCATCGCCTCCTCCCGCTGCTTCTTCGTCATCTTATATAGCGGAATCATCTCGTAGTTGTCACTTACCCAGAAGACCGATACCTCAACTCCGTTGACACTGATGCGCAAATCATCCTTCTGATAACGCACCGAAATATGGTTCCACGAGTTAGGCTGCACTACACCGTTGCGCGTCCTGAACGGAAAAACACTCGTCTCAGGCAGAATCGCAAACTCAAGAGCATAAGACTCCGTCAAACGCAGATAATACGAACCATACAACTCGACTATGAAAAACCTCAACTCTTTGATATACCGCTCTTTAAATGGCTCCTTCTTCTTGTTGTTGTCCCTTTTTTCTTTCTCCTCGCTTTTGCCAACGAGTTGACGGAACTTGTCCCCCTTAAAATCGCCCGGATATATCCACGCCTCAATCACAAGCCCACCTGGAGGAGACAAAAGATAGTTCGGCTCAACCTCCACATAACTCTCCGAACACTTTAAACCCTCTTTCGTCCCAAACTCAAGCCCCATCCCGATACGCCCTAAAACACTGCGCGCATTCCGAACAGCCCCTTCCAGACTACCTGTCCCTAACACTGTCCCGCTCTCCCCATCCTCAAAACGGAAAAGAGCCACTGTCGTCTCACGCAGAATTTTCGCCTCCCCTTCATACGGGTCAATCTGAACGACTACCGGAGAGTTGCTCGTCTGAGAAACCGCTCTTGCAAGCGATAGAAGATTATAAACACTAGCACTCTGCCCCTCAAAACGGCGTTCCGCACCCATCGTGGCGTAAAAACTGATTCCTATTCCCAGAAGAATCGTTATAATAGCAAGAACAGTCATTAACTCCATGATCGTGAAGCCAGAACTATTTGAAGTTGGAGACATCATCTCCTCCCCCGTTCTCGTTCTCTCCATTCGGTCCGCAAGACCAGATGACAAAACTGTTCCAGTTTGGATACATCCCTTTCTTCTTGTCAATCTGCGGCTTCGCCTGAATATATTTTTTGTTCCCCAGTTTGTACTTCGTTATATGTGAGCCAGGCTCCTTATAATCACAATGATGGAAATAAATTAAAGGATTCCCCCAAGAATCAACCAACTCCCGCGCCTTTAGGTCCCCGAACACCCATTTAGGGTCGAACCCTCCTCCGATGGAATCCTCATCTGTGTTGGCGAAAAACTTGTCTTTCACCTCACCTATGAAAGTGTCACTGCCAATCAGTTTGAAAACATGCGCGACGACCGATTCTATGCCGTCGTTCACACCATTGGTCGAGATTTTGTAAGCCCGCAAGGAACTCGGAGGATAATCCCCACCGTAACGCTCATCGTTGTGATACGCCTCAATCGCCATAGAGACCTGCTGAATCAGTTGCTGTGTCTCCGCCACTTTCCCTCGACTCAACATATACACATAAGTGACCGAGCCTATACTAATAAGAACACTGATAATGAATATAACAACCAAGAGTTCAATGAGCGTAAAACCTCTTCTATTCACTCCTTCTTTCTCCTGAAAATATGCACATAATCGCAGATGAGACTCCATCGTTTCGGCGCCGCAGCCCTCCCGTAGACCGCAACAAAAACATTACCTCCACCCGCACGCTTCATAAAACTCTCCGCCTTCACCTCTCCAACCATCTCCCCATCAAGATAAAACTTCCATAAACTATTTCGTGGGTCATCTAACTCTATCGCTAACTTTGCTTTCTCGGCAGAGACTCCTACATCAGGAATCTCTTTTAACTCTCCTTCAATCCCTCCGCTGCCGCTATAGTTGTAGCGAAACTTCCCGCTAAAATCCCGCCAGAAAGCAATCCACGCCTGAAGATTACCCTTTGCATCACGGACGAGAACTTTAAGACCACAGTTCGCCTCAAGCGCACCTGAGAAGTCCATTGCTGCTTCGAAACGAACAAAACTCTTCAAACTCTCAGCCCTTGTAAGCAGAATGTCCCCGTTATCCTTCTGATTACCCTCCATAACCAGATTCTCACCTTTTATCTTTATCTCAATCCCAAGATTCTCCCCTTCTTCCGCCCACCCGTTGGCCACATCAACAGAATCAGCCCTTTTGAACAGTTCGCGCCAGCAAAGTAACGAACTCACCTCATCAAGTGACTTCTTAAAACGCAGAATATATGGGTCGTTACTCGCTACAGCAGATGCCCTCTCTATATAACCTTGAGCCTCGTCAAATCGGTTAAGTAAATAGTTCAAATAAGCACAACTCTTCAAAGAATTCAAGTGTTCGGGTTTCGCCGTGAGCGCTTCAGTCAAATACCTAAGCGCCTCATCATATCTCCGCTTAAAAATCGCCACATCGGCTAAAAGACAGAGTGTGTCAGCATCCTGCGGCGCCGCGGAAAGCGAATAAAGAAAGTATCTCTCCGCCGTCTTTATCTCCCCCTTTGCTCTGTAAGCAAACCCGATAAGGCGCAGCGCCTCCGCAGGCTCGTATCCGCTCTCAAGCGACCTCTTCGCCCACTTGACCGCCTCCTCCGCCTCCCCTATACTCAACAAAAAAGTTGCATATTGCTGAAAAACGAATGGCACCGCGTCAGGTGCTTCACAAGACTTCTTAAGCCAATTTCTTATCACCTCCTTCGACTCCTCAAGAATAATGGATGCAAGCCCGCTCAAATAATTAAAACGCCAACCACTCTTATTCGATACCTCTTGTAACTTCTCCTGTGCTGTAAAAACTTTCCCGTTCATAATCAATACCTGAGAAAGGTCAAGAAGCAGAGAATCGTCCGGCTTCCGAAGCCTCGCTGCAGTTAAAAAGTTCTCTTCCGCCGCTCCTAAGTTGCCTTTTGCAAACTCAACCGCCCCGAGTAGTGAAAAAACCTCCCAGTAAAGAGGCTCCTTCTCTTTTAACTTTTCCAGCACAGCCTTCGCTTCATCCAATTTTCCATTCTCCAGCGCTATCCTCGCTGAAAAAAGAAGCGCTCTGCAACAGTCAGGCTCCCTTTTCAATAACTTGTCCAACACTTGCCTTGCGCTCTCATACTTTTCCATCCCCACAGCAACTTCTATCAGCGCAAGTTCTACCATCCTCCTGTGTGGCGCACTCGTCTGCGCGGCTAAAGAATCGTAACATCCCTTAAGAAGAGAAAAAGCCTCCCTTGAGAGCCCCAGTTCCACCAGCATCATCCCGTATCTTGTGACCAGAAGAGGATGATTGAAAGAAAGAGCGGCTTCAAGAGCATCCAAAAGTATGTTTCTCTCCCCCTCCGTCATCGGACGCCCCTTCTCCGCACAATCCTGCTCTATAAAGTTCAAAAGCATAAGATACGGTTCTACCTTCTGCGGTCTCATCTTCACCACCGAGACCAGAATCCCTTTCGTCGCTTCATACAGTTCAGGATAACCTAACGCCCACTTCGCAACTGCAAGATATGAATCGGGTGTCGGTTGTGCTCTCTTCAACCTCGCTTTTAACGCCTCCTCAGGCGACTGCCGCGGTACCACCTTCACAACATCACTCTTCTTTATCGGCATCTCCGTCTCAGAAGCATAGTCTCGCAACTTCACATAATAGAACTCCTCCGTCGTCTTTACTATGACCCCTACCAGGGGCTTCGAAATCCCTTTAAGAAATAAGTAGTCGTATTCACTCACCTCCGGAACATCTGGCGTCTCCTGCGAAAAAGCCATCTCGCTTAAAACCATCAGAACCAGTACAACAAAAATACCAACTTTCCTCTCTCTCATCTCTTCTCCTCACTTCTCTGCAGGTCTATCTGTCACCTTTATTCTAATTATGTCGGAGCGGCTTAAAGGAACGCCTCTTCTCTTCACTTCAGAAGGGGCGTTCGAAAGAGGCGGACTCAAAAATGCTGGAAGTTCGAAAGACGGCTTCGGCATCTGAATAAGAGAAGAGTTCGGCTCAACCAACCCTTCATACCGCTCCCACGGATTACGCAATGGACGCCCTCCTCCCTCCAATAACCTTGCTATCTCTCCCTCCTCAAATAATTTCGCTACCCCTAACTCAACATCAGGCGGAGGAGCATCGGAAGAAAGCGGCGGAATCTCAGGCAACTCAACAGGATCGCTCACAGAACTCTTAATCTGCCAAACGCTGAAGACTACCAGAATAACACCTACGACCAGAACCACCTTCTCTTTGTTCATATACATCACCTTCTCCTCTCCTCAATATCTTCTCCGCTCCGTTCGCGGAGTAGTCTTCGAAGGAGCCGTTCTCGGCTCTCCCTCCTTCACCTTGAGTTCTGTCATCTTCACCACCGCTACCATAAGAGTCGTCTGCAAAAACCCTGCACTATGCGCATCAGGCTCTACTTGCAACTCGAGAATCTGTAAAAAACGGTTCTTCAGACTGAGCGAGAAAATCATTGCAACCAGAGGCTCCAACTTAGTACTCATCCTTATACTTATAGGATACCTGACAATAGTCCGCTCCAGTTTCTCAAGAGGCTCCTCTTGGGACTGAACTTGAGTCACCTGATTGACACGCGTAACCCCGTTCTCCAGTGCGCATTTCATAATGTAATCGGTCGCACAAATTCGCGCCTTCATCTCCTCTATCTCCGCCTCCGTCATCTTGTTCTTGATTCGGTTCTCCAAATCCCAATTGAATGTGTAACTGATAGATGGCTCCGAAGCCACTCTCTTCTTCACCTCTTTCTCAAAAGTTTTTCTTCTTTTCGTCTCCTCATCCTTCAAAAAGACCTCCTGCGAGATATCCTTCGGCGGCGGAGGAAAGTCAACAAAGAAACTGACCGCACTCATAATCTTCGGCGCCTGCTCCTTAAGCAGCCTCTGAAGTCCTGCAATCTCCCCTCTTGCTGACAACTTCTCAATGATATCCTCAATCTCCGCCTTCTGCGATTGATTCTCCCGACGCAACTCCTCCGCTTCTGCTCCCGCAGAAAGCCACCACGAGAGAAATATAAAAGATATCCCAATCCCCCCGCTTATGAATAGCCAGTTCTTCATTCCTGCGATTCTACTCCTTATCTTCATATCTCACCTCTCCTTAAACTGCAAAATGATGGTGAAAAGATACCTCCCGCGAGCACGGTCTTCCCCTGTCTTTGAAGCATCTATGTTTGCAGAGGAGATATAGTCCAGCCCTGAGAGTGCACCAAGGAACTTCCTCACCGCATCCATTTCTGTCCCCCCTTCCCCCACAACCTCCCCGGAAAGCCGTACCAAAGGCTTCTGCGCACTCTCTTCCTTCTTCTCTGCTTTCTCTGTAAAAGTCCGATAGGAGAGACTTGATACCGTCACCTCCGGAGGAATCACATCCTTGCGCCGCAAGTCGCAAAGAAGCGTCACCAGAGAACGGTTCACTTCAGGTAAAACCGTGAGATGCTTAAGAGCGTCCTTCTGAATGTCTATCTCTTTCTTTGCCCTTTCCATCTCGGATAATTCAGATGTAGCCTCGTTTAGGCGTTTCTCCAGCGCCTCTTTCTTGCTATATGCGCTCCCTCGCTCGATTTTCACACTCACAACCATAAAAATGCAGAAGAGCAAAAGAAGCACCCCCGCCCCAATCAGATACACCGTCCTCTCTCGGAAAAGAATCTGTCTTCCTATCTTTTCAGGAACAAGCGACAACTTGATAAACGGCTCCCCTGCCCCCGAAAGTGCAAGCCCCACCGCTACACTGAACTCTGAACCAGTGTTGGTAGAATTTTTCAAATCCTCAGCAGGCAACCTCTCCGCCAACGCAGGTCTTCTGTCAACATCGGCATACTTGTCCTCGGGTGGCGGCACAATGCTTACAACCTCTACCTCTGTATGCATCGACTCTGCCAGATGCTCTTTCAACCCTTCAAGAACCGCACCCCCTCCGAACAAAAGAACTTTATCGAACTTCAACTCCTTCCAGTTCAACTGTCGCTTGAGAAAAGAGAGTGTGGAAGAAAGAGTGCCGGAAAACCTGTCAGCACCCAAAGAGAGAGCATCAGAAATCTTCTTCTGTCTCTCAGATGTCCATCCTCTACTCTTTATCACCCCTTCTTCTTTCTTCACCTGCTCCGCCTGCTGAAACGGAATCCCTAGCGAATCGGATAAGAACTGCGTGAATAAAGAACCCCCAGTCGAAATGCTCCTTGCAGCAACCAGACGCATACTCTGGACAACAGCAATTGATGTGTTCTCCGCTCCTATGTCTATTAAGAGATACTTTCCTTCAGGGTCATACTGTTTCAGCGAAAGAAAAGTGTTGAATAAAGCAAACGAGTTGGGAAGAAGCGAATGGGTTGAGATTCCCAGCCTTTGCGAATCATATATCTTCTGTGCCGCCACCTGCTCCTTTACCAGCACCACAATAGCGCTCATATCCCCAGATATGTCCCCTGCCGGCGTAACCACATAATCCGCGCATAGAGGCTCGGAACTCTTCTCCTTCATCTCGCCCATCTCAAATTCTAGTACCATCTTGAGCCTCGGAGGTGGCAGTTGTTGAACCCTTAAATACCGAACCATCACATCCGCTCCGGAAAGCCCAGCAGTCGCACCTTTCACACTCATCCCTGAAGATGCCAAAGCGCTGACGAAATCACCTCCCGGCTCCGCCTTAAACAGTCTCTCAATAATCGCTTGTCTGCCTAACAGTCTCACTTGCGCTATCTTCAGCCCGCTCGAACTGAAATCAACCCCGAACAAAACCTTACCCGCCATATCCCGTCACTCCCTCCTTTTTTTCCCCAGAATCTCCAACTGTGAGGCAGCCTCCTTAGCCCATAAAGTATCAGGATATGCCTTCTGGATGTAACTGTAAAACGGCACCGCAAATCCAAAAAGATTCCTCTCCTTATACTGCCTCGCCCGCGCTAACAACTGCTCTACCCTCGCCGCCCGCTCCTTCTCTTTCCGCTGCTCCACAAATGATACAGCCTCCTCGTACATCTTCCGAACTTTCTCCACAACATAACCATCAGGATAAGCAGCCTCCACCTCCTTGCAGAGATTTTTAAGCGCAGAAAGAGACTCTATTCTCGGCTCCGACATGATATCCGAAACCATCATCTGCGCCACAGAAACCCACTCATCCGTCCGCTCCTTCACCGCCTTCTCTATCCTTTCCAGTTCACTCTTCTCATCACCAGTGAGTACAGGCTCCTCCCTCAAATTGCGAATGGCAGCAAGAACCTCCGCAAACTTTCTCTGCCCGAAAAGAAACCGCACATTTTGCATTTGCTCAATCGCCCCCTTCTTCCTCATCGCAGAAAATGGAGAAAAAGTCACAGAAAACCGATTTTCAACCAAGTCCTTTGCAAAAACCGCACCTCTCACATTCAGATACCCATCCTTCTTGGTCGCAGAGACCGCAAACGGCGGCTCAAACCTTACTACTACCTCTCCTCCTCTCCCTTTCAGCACCATCTCGCTCACCACAGGCTCCTCAAACTGCTCCGTCACCGTCTTCTGCCCTGACGCCGTTACAAGAACCAACCCCTCTACCACTACCCTCTCAGGTATCTTGAAACCGTACGAAACAACCATCCCATCAGGAAGCGGAGTCGGAAACGAGTAAGAAACAGTTATATCATTCTCAACCGCCTTCATCTTCTGCGCAAACCGATACCATCTCCCAGCAATCCTCCCTCTTATATCGCCTTTGAAAGAGACACCATCCCCTCCCAAAGATGGCGGCTCCAGAACCCGACAGACCGCCCGCGAAACTAGAAGTGAAGGCTGCTCCTCTCTCCCATAAAGAGTAAGCCCTCCGTCCTGAAC
>JAOAAR010000069.1 GCA_026418755.1 Planctomycetota bacterium | reverse complement strand
ACCCTACCTTGCGCGATATTCATGAATACATTCTTGTCTTCTCTAAGAGTATATTCAGAAGGACAAATCCTAATCATCGGAAGTCTACAATGACAAGAGAGCAGTTCCTTGAATATACTAAAAGCGTATGGAGATTTGCTGCAGAGCCGGCAAGCAAGGTTGGGCATCCGGCGCCGTTTCCTGTGGAGTTGCCGTATAGGTTGATTCAATTCTATACATTTGAAGGTGAAGTTATACTCGACCCGTTTATGGGTAGTGGGCAGACGGCGATTGCTGCTATTAAGGCGAACAGGCATTTTGTTGGCTATGAGATTGAACCTGAATATGTGAAACTTGCTGAAAAACGAATTAAAGAGTTTCAAGCAGAGTTCAAAGCACCGAAACTTTTCGGATAATATCCACAGAAATATAGCAAATACAATGCAAACACTATGAAAAATGGAATATTGTTGATGGTAGAGTGAGATAGAGATAAGGTCAAAGCGCATCCTTGTTGATTTCCTTGACAGAAGCCGTAATATATCAAGAAGAGGCTTTTTGCAAGGAGCGGAAATGAGGATTTTGGTCACGGGGGGGGCTGGTTTTATTGGCTCTAATGTTGTTGACGGATACATTGAGACAGGGTACAGCGTTTGTGTCGTTGACAACCTCTCAAAAGGCAGACGAAAAAACATCCATCCCAAAGCGCGGTTTTACGAGGTTGACATTTTGAACAGGCACGCACTGGAAGAGGTGTTTATAAAAGAGAGACCTGAAGTGGTGAACCATCATTCTGCGCAGGTGGATGTGCGCCGTTCTTTATCCGAGCCGCTTTTCGATATGAGTTTGAACATAGAAGGCTCTCTGAACCTTCTGGAACTTTCAGTGAAATACGGGGTGAAACGGTTTATATACGCCTCCTCGGGAGGCGCTATTTACGGCGAGCCTCGCTTTCTGCCACTCACAGAAGAACATCCTATCGAGCCTATCAGCCATTACGGGGTCTCAAAACATACGGTTGAGCATTATGTTGAACTTTATCGGCACAACTACGGTCTCAATTATGTTGTCTTAAGGTATTCGAATGTGTATGGTCCGAGGCAGGACCCGTATGGAGAGGCGGGCGTTGTAGCGATTTTCGCAAACCTTATGCTGAAAGGAGAAACTCCTGTCATCTTCGGCGATGGGGGACAGACAAGAGACTTCATTTATGTAAAAGATGTGGTAGATGCGAACATCGCCGCCCTTAATAAGGGGACGAATCTTTGTTTAAACATTGGGAGCGGAAAAGAGACATCGGTGAGAGAGGTATTCGAGTCGATTGCGCAAATCGTCGGTTTTAAGGGTAGTCCGAAGTTTCAGCCAGCACGCAAGGGCGAAGTTTCACGCATTTATCACGATGTGAGCCGAGCATCTTCCGCATTAAAATGGACGCCAAAGACTCCTTTCAAGGAAGGACTGCGCAGAGCCGTCGAGCAGATAAAGAAAGAGGTTCTGGTATAATAGGCATAGAATCATCATTCTATCCATCGTAAGATTTTCATTTTTTCACTTACGGATAATAACTTTCGAGTTAAGTGGTATGGTATTAGCGAGTTCATCCACATCTTCGTTGGTTAAGCGGACGCATCCTTCGGAGACATCCTTACCGATTGAGGTAGGGTCATTCGTGCCGTGGATGCCGAGCCCTTTGAACTTCGTCTCGTCAAAGCCAAGCCACCAGTCACCAATGATGTTTTCAGGGTCGCCGTAAGGCTTCCCCTTCCAAGACGGTTTATTCACCTTGCTCATAATTGTGAACTCACCCTCAGGTGTGCGGTCATCTTTTCCGAGACCGACAGCATAGCGTTTGAGAAAGAGCCCATTTATGAAGACCGAGAGAGAGTGTTCGCTTTTGTCAACCTGAACGAACGCCTCCATCTTTTTGCCTTTTGGGGCAGGAATTTTTAGACGGTCGCCAATGTTCAGTTTCCGTTCGTCTTTTATGTTGTTGATGCGCATAATAAACCTATAAGGCACATTAAAGTCTGCGCCTATTTTGGTGAGGACATCTCCTGCTTGAACCACATAAACCTGACTGATGGGCGTTTCAGTGAAGGAGAAGAAGATTTTTTTGTTCCACTCATCCATTTTCAAAGCCCATTTCTTGCGTTTCTCCTCGTTGTCGGATTTCAGGTAAGCGGCAGAGAGAGTTTTTGCAGCGTCGAACAATTCACCTGAAGTAGCGTATGCTTCCGAGAGCGCTTCGGAAGCATCGTAAAACTCTTCGTGGTCGGGATATGTCTCAACCACTTTCTTGAGAAGTA
This sequence comes from Planctomycetota bacterium, assembly GCA_026418755.1. Taxonomy (GTDB): domain Bacteria; phylum Planctomycetota; class SKW154; order SKW154; family SKW154; genus SKW154. The sequence continues at coordinate 5,981 of JAOAAR010000069.1, read as the reverse complement.
TCGTTCGCTTCTGAATATCTGGTTCAGCGAGTGCTTCATTGAGTGCTTTTTTTGCCTCTTTCTGCGGAGGCTCTCTCTCGGGGTTTCGAGCAGGAGGAGAGGGTTGGTGTGGCTCGGGCTCTGTCGGCTGTTTCACAGCTTCCGGCGGTGGTTGTGGCTCGGGAGGTGAAGTCACAGGCTTTTCCTCCGCCGGAACAGGTCTAAAAGCACCTTCAGGCAAAACGGGGGAAGGTCTTTGCTCCCCTTCTTTCGAACAGCCACCCCACAGAATTAAGGTGCAAATCACAAGCCACAGACTCCTAACCATTCTTCGTACTCCTTTCTTATTCAACAACACCATCATCAAAAAAAGCGAGCCTTCTTTTTCGGCGGCTTCTTCTCCTCTTCATTGCTCCTGTTCTCTTCTTGTTTCTCCTCTTTCTTTGGCTTCACTTCACCGCTCACAATTTTCTTGAACTCTTCCATCTCTCTCAGTGATTCGAGGTCGGGGTCCTCCTTGATTTTTTCAAGGTCAGAAAACCCGCACTCAACCGCCTTCCTCAGATGTTCAATCGCAGTCTCTTTCTTCCCCAGCCGTGCATAGGCGCAAGCGATATTGTAATGCGCAATATAATCGTTAGGCTCCGATGCTAAAATCTCCTCGTAAATTTTTAGCGCCTCTTCAAACCTATTCCCAAAAAGTAACCCAAGCGCCTTCTTATGCGCAGCCTCCCACTCTTCTTTCGACATTTTCTTCTGCGGCTTGTCAGGTTTTTCCGACGGAATCGGCTCATCAGAAGGTTCTCTCTCTTTCACCCATTTCCCATCCTTCTTCACAAAACCCAACAGCCTTCTCGCATCGCCATGCTCAGGATTCAACTTTATTACAATTTGCAGATGCTCAATCGCCTCCTTCTCTTTCCCCTGCTCTTTGCACCACAGAGCCAACTTGTAATGCTCCTCAGCCAACTTCTTACACCGCTCGATGTACTCCGTCTCCTCCAACTTCTCGATGCTTTTAATATCATCAAGCGGAATCACCAGTTCTCCGTATTTCGTCTTCAGCGTTATCTCTTTATCGCCCCTTTTGAGAACTTTTCCTTCATACACATCGCCGTTCTTCATAATCACCCTCTCCTCTGCAAACAGAGAGGCAAAGCAGAATATTACAATAACAGGAATAATCAACCTCATCGTCTCGCCTCCAACTGCCACCCTTCACTCCTATAATATTATACTCATCGAGAAGTTTTTTTGTAGCAGTTATATAGAATGGAGCAGAAAATTTCAATCAGTAGAAGGAGGAAATAGAGTTTGATTATGAGTTGTCTTAAAGGATGAAAATTTATATAATGGATATAAGAAAAAAGAAGTGAATTAGGAGAAGTGTTATGGAGAAGTGTATCTTCTGCAAGATTGTGTCAGGAGAGATTGGAGCAAAGAGGGTCTACGAGGACGAGAATGTGGTAGCGTTTGAAGACATAAACCCCCAGGCGCCTGTTCATATACTTGTCATACCGAGACGCCATATAGAGAGAGTAAACGACCTAAAAGAGAGCGACGAGAAACTGGTTGGTCATCTGGTTCTTGTTGCTAAGAGAATCGCTTTCGAGAAAAAAGTGGCGGAGAGTGGTTATCGTCTGGTCCTTAACTGCAACAGTGACGCAGGACAGGCGGTGTTTCATCTGCACTTACATCTTCTTGGCGGTCGTCGGATGACATGGCCTCCGGGATAGAGATTTATTGTCGAAGATACAGAATTTCGGCTTGAATTTGCATCTCCTATCTACGATAATTTAATCAAGTCTGAATAGAAAGGAATAAGATGGAAATTAAAAGAGTAGGGGTCATCGGTGCGGGCACAATGGGCTCTGGAATAGCGCAGGTCTTCGCTCAGAGCGGATTCGATGTGATGATGGTGGATGTGAAACAGGAGTTAGTTGATTCTGGATTCGAAAAGATAAAAAGGAGTCTCGACAAGTTCGTAAGTAAAAAGATGGTGAGTGCTTCCGATGCGGAGGCTGTGCTTGCACGAATCAAAAGAAGCATTGATATAAAAGAAGTCTCTTCTTGCGAAATCGTGGTAGAAGCGGTTTTTGAGGAGATTAAGGTAAAAAGTGAAATCTTCCAGAAACTGTCTCAGATATGCTCCTCTGACTCTATTCTCACTTCCAACACATCGAGCATCTCAATTACAAAGATTGCGGCGAATGTAAGAAGCCCTGAGCGAGTTGTCGGTATGCACTTTATGAATCCTGTGCCGCTTATGAAACTGGTTGAGGTTGTGAAAGGTTTAAGAACTTCTGCAGAAGCGCTTAACACTGTGGTCGAGTTGACGAAAAAGTTGGGCAAAGAGCCTGTCGTTGTGAACGATTCGCCTGGATTCGTGAGCAACAGAGTACTGCTACCGATGATAAACGAAGCAATTTTTGCGCTTTATGAAGGCGTTGCGACTGCGGAAGCGATAGATACTGTGATGAAGTTAGGGATGAATCACCCTATGGGACCTCTTGCGCTGGCAGATTTGATTGGACTGGATGTTTGTTTGAACATCCTGGAAGTATTGCACCGCGAGTTAGGAGACCCGAAATACCGACCCTGCCCGCTTCTTAAGAAAATGGTTGACGCGGGATTGTTAGGCAGAAAAACAGGCAGGGGATTCTATAACTATTGAAGGAACTTATTCGGAGGGATTCGATATGAAGTTAAGAGAGTTGGTTGCGTTAATTGATTCCATCAAGAAGGATATGTCATACACTCGCAGTCTGCAGGAGCGGTGGCAGAAGGAGAAGAAAAGATTCCCGATTCTGTATGCATCAATAGAGAAGCAGAGTGAGTATTTCAAGAAGCAGATTGAGTCTCTATTTGATGCAGAGGTATCAGATAAAGGGTTAAGTGAGTATGTTCACGACAAACTCGCATCGCTCCGCTCAAGTGGTACAGAACAACCCTCCATCATAGAACTCCAGACTCTGGAGGAGGCTGCGAAAGAGGCAGATGCTTTGACGAAGAAAAGGGAGGAAGAACAAGCAAAACAACTGGCGCAAAAAGTGAAGGAGACGATGGAGAGCCACCTGCCGAAGGACGCCAAAGGTACGGAAAAGGTGCGTGAATTGGGAGAAGAGGTGGTCAAACAGATAGAAAAGCCGAAAAAAGAATAGAAACCGCATCCTGAAACTTATTGAAAGGCATGGCTATGAACAGAGGAGAGACTATTCGTAAATATGAAATGCGCAAGCGAAAGAAAGAGTCCGTTCCTTGCTTTTCGGTCGGAGATACCGTGGTGGTCCATTACAAGATAAAAGAAGGAGACAAAGAGCGGATACAGTTGTTCGAAGGGACTGTGATGCGTCGCTACGGTCGAGGAATCGGCGAATCTTTTACGGTACGAAGAATCGTCTCAGGAGAAGGAGTAGAAAGGACTTTCCCTCTCTATTCGCCGAATCTTGTGGATGTGAAGGTAGAACGAAGGGGAGATGTACGCCGAGCAAGACTCTATTATCTTCGCCAGCGCGTTGGCAAGGCAACGAAAGTAAAAGAGAAAAACATCACACCTGCTGAGCGCGGAGCCATCGCTGAAGTAACAGAAGCAACTAAAGAAGAGACGGAAAAAGCAGAGAAAGAGCCTGCTGCCAAAGACTGACAGCGCTTTGCTACTGAAAGGAAGACAATACCTTCAAGATGTGCTCTGCTCTCTGTTTGTATGTATAACAGGAACGAGTCAGTTCCATTCCGTTTTTTGCGATTCTTTTCCGCTCGCTCTCGTTCGAAAGATAAAACCGTATAAGGCGAATCGCTTCATCAATACTCTCAAACCAGACCAAGTGTTCTCGGTTTTTGAAAACTTCTTCCAGCCCTGGTGTGTATTTGCAGAGATAGAATCCGCCCGCACCTGTCACAAGATAATGCCGATTAGACCAGTAACCTGCGATACGGTGGGTAATGTTTATCCCTAACAGAATCTTCACTGAAGCGCAGACATCACCGACCTGCTCGTCGAAAAGCGGCGGCTCCACAGATTCAAACCCTTTCTGTTTCCACTTATGGGGTTTCTGAGACCAGATTCGCAAAGCAAAATTTTCAGAAACACCTTTTAGAAGTTTGAATCTTTCGTTCCCTTCGTAGTATGTGCCGAGAAATCCAACATCTGCCGACAGAGATGGACGAAACAGCCCTGGGCGAGTCACTTCTGGGTCAATCCCTTGGTCGAAATAGACCCCGTTTATTCCCTTCTTTCGGAACTCTTCAAGAAGCCCTTTCTCCTTTGTAAAAGCAACATCAAATAACGGTGCAATCTTCTCATACCATTTCAGTTTTCCGAGCGCATACATAGAATCGAAATGCCAGTGAGCAAAACGAGCCTTCGGCGCAGCACTCCTCAACCTCTGTATGAATCCTACACCCATCCCAAAATCTTTGCTCACAAACACCCAATCTGCACCTGCGACAGAGACCGCCTTAAGCGCATCTTCCTCGCCATCTCTAATCTCCTGCCTCACAATCTCACATCCAAGTGAATCAAACGCACGGGCAAACAACTCCTCTGTCGTCAACCTCACCCATCTCTCAGGCCTAAACCTACCAAGAAGCAAAATCCGCAACGCTCTTACCTCAACATGGTCTGGTTCATTCTGTTGTCCGCCAACCAATTGTCTTTGATTTGATTATATCAACTAACGAAGGTTGGTCAAACGATTTTGAGAGTAGTTTTTGATGGAAGAATATCGAACCATCTGATACTATAAAACTAGCCGCTGGAGGAAGCAAGATGGTTACAAGAAAAGGAAGTTTCAAGTTTTTCGGTAACGAGTTCCTCAAGCCGAAAGGTGCGGAAGAGGCTCCAGCAGGCTCAAAAGAGCCTGTGCAAAAGCCAGAGTCGGAGAGAAAGGAGAAAAAGGCTCTCAAGAAGAATCCTTTGCTCTCTTTCCTTGGCTGGCTTATTGCTGCGGTCTGCGCTGCTGTTTCTTTCTACTTTTTCAATCTGAACATCAAGCAAAAGGAGGAGATAGCACGAATCTCGGCGGATTCTACATCCTTAAAGGAATCTATCGCTGCATTTTTTGAGTCACCACCGAACATAATCTCTGCTTACACATCACTTGTTGCCTTAAGTGAGCGCCCGACCCACAACGGAAAGTGGGCGAGAGAAGTCCTTCTCAAAACAGGCAATCCCGCATCGTATCGGCTGAAACTGCTCGGAGCGCTTGCCTCTCAGGCAGAGGAAGGAGAACTTGAACGGACGCTCGGAGCGAAACTCACAAAACTCGCAGAAGAGCGCCTCCGCAATTTCTCGAACCAGAGAATTCTGTCCTTGTTGGGCGACGAACGCTCCCGCTCTCTCACAAGCGAGATACTCGCAAAGATGAGCGAGGCTGAACTATCATCGCTTCTATCGAGGCGACAGGAGACTCTGACGAGAGCCTTCATCGAAAAAATGGGTGACGAGCGGTTTGAACTGCTTTTTTCTGACAAACTCCTGACTCTCTTTCGCTCACGGCTTGCAAAAATCGCGAACAACCTTTCCGCGCTGGAGTCTCTCCTCGGAACCAACATACTCTCAGACATTTCAAAAACTTGCCTGAACACTCTGCCTCCGGAAAGTCTCGTGCCTGCTGTAGAGGATAATTTTGAACGATTGGCAGCCGCAGTCGAGAAATGGCGCAAGGAGCACGCCGTCAAGGTGACTCTCAAAAACGGCGATATGCTCGAAGGAGTTCTTCTTGAACGCACAGAGACAGGGCTTCTCATCCGCACAAAAGATGGCAAAAAATCGGTTCTTTTAAGCGAAGTTGCGAAGTTAGAAGGACCCGGTGCAAAATGAGAGGGGAGAGAAACTCTGAACTCTGAATAAGGAGTAAATACAATCAAATCGTTACTCTATAAGCCTGCTGTCGGTTACAATATGTAAGGGAAGAAGAAACAGCAGGTGGTAAAGGCTTAAGTGAGTGTTTGACTGAGGTTTGATATGCGAATAGGCGAGTATGAGGTGCGGGTTGTAAGTG
>JAOAAR010000068.1 GCA_026418755.1 Planctomycetota bacterium | reverse complement strand
AGCCCACTCGCCGACCGAACGCACGACATAGCCTTGCTCTGTTCTCACTATTTCCTCTGAAAGTGAGGGATCCTTCTTTTCAATGCGCAGACTCGGCACTTTCGCAATTCTCTTCAAGTCACCTGTAAGGTATAACATAGCCATGAGTATAGGGACAAACAGTAATAGGAAGATTAAGGCGCGCTTCATAAGTTATCCCTCCGCTTTTCGTCGAACAGAATCGCAACTATCCCATCCCATAATCCCTTCTCTTTTAACACCGCCTCCGCAACTTCTCGCACAGCCCCTCTGCCGCCACAACTCCTCGTCACATAATCCGCTTCTCTTAAGACATCTTCCACACTATCAGCAACCGCTATTGAAATTCCTACCTCCTTCATCAACGGCAGGTCGTAAACATCATCCGCCACATAAGCCACTTCCTCCTTCTTTAAACCGTATCTCTTCAACAACTCCCGATACGGATGCCTCTTCTCTTTTACCCCGATGTATATCTCCTTTATCCCTAACATCGCCGCACGATTCTTCACCACTTCAGACATACGCCCGCTTATTACCGCCACAATCACGCCACTATGAATCAATGCTCGAACGCCGAAACCGTCTTTTACATCGAATGAACACCATTCCCGCCCAGTATCGTCAAATGTCACCTTCCCATCTGTCAACACTCCGTCCGCATCCAGAACTACCATCTTCACTTTCTTCAACTTTTTCCTCAAGACTTCATCCATTTTCTCCCCTTCTTGACACTCTTCTCATAAAAACAATTATACTTTTACGGTGCATACTATGAAACTCTAAATTCTCTGCTTTACCTTCTTACTTGACAGGCACTAAACGCCTCTTAACCTGCATCCATCTTTGACTCGACCGATTCTTTGCAGGTGCAAAATAAAATGCCTTCAGTGAAAACATTTGTAAGCGAGCGAGAAGTTCGGATATAATGGGGAATAGGTTTGACGAGGGGAGAAGATTTGGCCGTAGAAAGCGGGAGAATAGGCAGGTTTGAGGTTGACCAAATCTATTGCGGAGACGCGCTTATGTTGGTATGAGGAAGAATCTTAAATGGCAACTAAAATTGAGTTGTGGGAGATTGGAAAAGACAAAAATCTGACTGAAGTAAGTGAGGATGTTCCATTAGAAGAGGAACTCGAAAGTTGGGTGTTCAATTATCCTGAGTTGATTGGTGAAGGTTTAGCGCCAATTGGTCGTCAGATAGAAACAGGAAGAGGGCGTTTGGATATTCTATGTATTGATACAAGAGGATTTCTTGTAGTCGTCGAGGTGAAAAGGGAGGCTCCTACACGCGAAGCGATAGGACAGTCTATTCAATATGCAACGGAGATTGAGAATTGGGATTACGAAAAAATAGAAGAGATTTTTCGGCAATTTCATCCTGATGATGTGATGGAAGAATATCTGATAAGAAAACTTGGGAAGGCGCCTGAATCGTTGAATCAAGCGCAACGGATAATTCTGGCATCGGTAAAAACAGATACTCTTGCTGAAGAGAGGGTTGACTGGCTTTCAAGAAACGGTGTTGACATAAACATAGCGGTAGTTCGTTGTTTCAAGACAGCAGATGGGCGTAGGTTTTTATCTCGTGCTGCGTTGATTTCGGAGGAGGAGTTGATGCAACGCTCATCGGCTGGTAGGAAGATGCCTAGTCAGGTGTCAGATACACCCGGTTCATATGAGCAAGAAGAGTTGAAATCAAAACTGTCGGAATACTTAGTGAAACCTGATCTTATTTCTTCCGTAATTAGAGAGGTGTTGTTCCCCTTAATACTGCAGAAAGATAGTGTAAAGCGCAGTGACCTAAAAGAGATAAAGAGATTCTTAGAGAAAAACTCTAGCGAATATGGAGATATTATAAGCGAAGAAGAGAGGAAGAGATACGCAGGGCAGGTACTTGGTGCACTTGGAAGGATAATTTGTCATCCTAATTATAATTATTTAAGACAGGTTGTTGCGTATGACCGTTCACAATTCGGGACGGATAATTTTAGTATTGAGGAAAGAAAAGTATCGTCCTCTCGTAGAGGAACTGCTTAAAATGAAGTGAAAAAACACAACAATTGAAGTGTTGTGGTAGGTAGTATTTGTGGAGAACGAGAATGGAGAAGGTGGTTTTTGAGAAGCCGAAAAGTCTGTATGAGAGGCAGACACATTATTGTCCAGGCTGCGGACACGGCATAATCCATCGTCTCGTTGCCGAAACTCTCGATGAACTGGAGATTCGCGAACGAACGGTTTCAGTTGCGCCTGTTGGGTGTTCTGTTTTGCTCTATTATTACATAAGGACGGACAGTGTCGAGGCGGCACACGGTCGCGCTCCTGCTGTTGCAACAGGATTAAAACGCGCCAACCCAAATCTAATTGTTTTCACATATCAAGGTGACGGCGATTTGGCAGCAATCGGAACAAGTGAAATAATTCACGCTGCAAACCGTGGCGAAAATTTTACAACCATTTTTGTCAATAACGCTATTTATGGGATGACTGGTGGGCAAATGGCACCGACTACGCTTGTCGAAATGAAATCGGAAACCACACCGTATGGCAGGAAAGTGGAGAACGAGGGGTATCCAATACGGGTCTGCGAACTCATCAATGCACTTGAGGCACCGGTTTTCATCGAGCGCGTTTCAGTTCACAAACCGCAGAATGTTGTCAAAGCGAAAAAAGCGATCAAGAAAGCCTTCAAAAATCAGGTTGACGGCAAAGGTTTTTCACTCGTTGAAGTTTTGAGTATGTGTCCGACCAACTGGCATTTGACAAGCGAAGAGGCTTGCCGGTTTATTGAAGAGAAGATGATTCCGGTGTTCCCGTTGGGCAACTTCCGTGACAGATGAACGCTCCGCAGAAGCGTTGATGGAGAGGGCGATTAGGTTAGCGGAGCGGGGGCGAGGCTTGGTTGAGCCGAATCCGCTCGTCGGCGCTGTGCTTGTCAAAGACGGCAAGGTGGTTGCGGAAGGGTATCATCGTAAGTTCGGCGGACCTCACGCTGAGGTTGATGCGCTCTTGAAACTGAAAGACCGCTCTCTGGCGAGAGGCGCCACCATGTTTGTCACGCTGGAGCCTTGCGCTGCATTTGAGGGGAAAAAGACACCTCCTTGTGTTGATGCGCTTATCGCCGCGAAAATCGCAAAACTTGTTGTCGCCACCGAAGACCCTCATCCAGAAGTTTCCGGTAGAAGCGTTCGCAAACTCCGCAAGGCGGGAGTTGAGGTCTCTGTTGGGCTTTTAAAAGAAAAAGCACGCTACCAGAATGCCCCCTACTTCAAACTGATAAAGACAGGATTTCCATTTGTGACCGTCAAATGGGCGATGTCTCTTGATGGAAAGATTGCGACACGCACAGGAGATTCAAAATGGATTTCGAACGAACGCTCCCGCGAGTATGTTCATGAACTGCGGGGTTTGAATGATGCGGTAGTTGTAGGTGTGAATACTGTCGCTGCCGATGACCCGCTTCTGACTCCGCGGCTCTCCCGACCTCGTAGGCAACCTTTGCGCGTGGTTGTCGACTCGAAAGGACGGATTCCTCTTTCGAGCCAGATTGTCAAGACTGCTAAAGAGTATCCAACCTTCATTGCTGTAACGGAAGCCTGTCCTGAAAGAAAAATTGCTCTTTTGAATAGGGCCGGTTGTGAAATAGGAATCTTTGGAGGAAGGAAAGAGCGGGTTAACCTACGGGCGCTTCTTCTATATTTCGGGCAGAGACGGTTCACAAACATTTTAGTCGAGGGTGGTGGCACTCTTATCGCTTCCTTTATCGAGAAAAAACTGTATGACAGAATTCTTGCCTTCATAGCGCCGTTTCTCATCGGCGGCAGAAGCGCAAAAACTCCTGTCGAAGGGACTGGCATTCCAGATATAAAAAACGCTTTAAAGAATAGATTCCACACCATCCGTCGGCTTGATACTGATTTTCTGATTCAATGTGACATTGAAATGGACTACCTGTTTTAAGAGAACCCTACCAATGAGTGATATAAATTATAAGTCACAGAAGAGGGTAGCATTACTTGTTGCCACTTTAAGTTCGTTTTTGACACCTTTTATGTCTTCCGCTATCAATGTTGCGATTCCGTCAATCGCTCGTGAGTTCTCCACTGATGCGGTCTTGCTCTCCTGGCTTGTCACAGCATTTTTGCTCACATCCACGACTTTGCTGATTCCATTTGGAAGAATCGCTGATATTTATGGCAGGAAGAGAATCTTCATCGTGGGAGTAATAGTTTTTTCTCTTGCCTCACTGTTCTGCGCCTCTTCGATGTCTATGAAAGTTCTCCTGATGTCTCGTGTGGTCCAGGGCATTGGCGGAGCGATGATGTTTGGTACGAGCATAGCAATCCTTGTCTCAGTCTTCCCGTATGGAGAGCGAGGTAAGGCGCTTGGCATAAATGTCTCTGCTGTTTACGCAGGGCTCTCCATTGGACCTTCCTTGGGAGGGGTGCTTACTCATTATATCTCTTGGCGGGCGGTTTTCATTTTTTCTTCTCTTGTTGGCGTACTTATCACACTCTTCGCCTCAAGGCTTAATCTGCCGATTTTCAATCAGAAGCAAATGAGAGAAAAATTTGATTTCCTTGGTTCAATCTTATTCTGCCTTTCACTTTTCTCTCTTATGCTTGGTCTTTCGCAGATTTCTACGAAGAACGGGCAGGTCTGGTTTCTTGCAGGATGCCTCGGAACGGTTTTCTTCGTCTTTTATCAGTCGAGAAATGAGAACCCTCTTTTTGCTCTTCACCTCTTCAAGAACAGAGTCTTTGCTTTTTCCAACCTCGCCGCTCTCATCAACTACACTGCTACGAGTGCCGTCTCCTTCATAATGAGTATCTACCTTCAGGAAATAAAAGTCCTTTCTCCACGAGAGACGGGGCTTATATTACTTTGTCAACCCTTTGTTCAAGCGCTTCTTTCTCCTTTCGCCGGAGCACTCTCCGACAGAGTTCAGCCGAGATTCGTCGCATCAGCAGGAATGTTCCTCACCGCACTCGCTCTCTTTGCCTTCTCCTTTATAGAAGTCCAGACTACCGTAACTTCTGTCGTTCTTGTCCTTATGGTTCTTGGGCTCGGTTTTGCGCTTTTTTCTTCGCCGAACACAAGCGCAGCGATGAGCGCCGTACACAAACAATCCTACGGCGTAGCATCTGCCATGCTTGCTACCATGCGCCTTACAGGTGGTATGATTGCTATGACTCTTACCACTCTCTTTATCAATACATTTCTTGGTGGTTCTAAGGTATCTTCCGAAACCGCCCATCTTTTCTTAAGAAGCGCGAAAACGGCGTTCATAGTGTTTTCCGCCCTTTGCATCGTCGGAGTAGTCTCGTCGCTTATACGAGGAAAAACGGCAAACAAATTGGACGAAATGGCATTGAACAGAGAGTAAAAAAACATAAACTGACAAACACGAGTCTAGACAATGCCTCACCCTGGCTGTTTTCAGACATCTATACAGAATTTTCTATCTGTGGGGTGGTGGCGGCTATCAGCGGAGAGGCGGTTAGGGAATGTGGTGTATTTCTACGCTACCGTTTAGCAACCATTTCCAACGCGTTATATACTTCCATCGCCTTGTATCTTTGTATACATATGTTAACAAAATTTCATTCTTAAACTCTCTCTTTCTGTAAATGGATTGTAAGGTTGTCGTATCGACCTTACATGGAGCGTTCCTTACGATGCTTCTGCGGATGAATTGAACTGGCTTGCTGAACGAATAAAGAGCGCCTTTGCGAAGGGCTGGTGGACCGCCACAGAAGGGCAGTCATACCTTAGAAACCAGACTGTTGTTGACAAATCGTCAAGTGGCGATGTTGTTGTAAAGAGTGTCCGCGGGCCTATGAGCAATCCGCCTGCTTGGTGTACTTTCGTGGGCGGAAAATGGCAGGTTACTTTAACAACGGGTGAAATACCCTCTCAGGGCTGGATGCACGAAATGGCACACGGTTGGTTTGGATTCAGCGATGAGGAATACAACTGCGTCAATACGAGTGCTGGCGTATGTGTCAGGGCTTTGCTTATCGGGGGAACGGGCGAAGGATTCCAGAAATTTTGTGATGATTCGAACTGTAAGCAGCCTTCAGTGGGTCCTTGCTGGCCCCGTATTATTGGCAAGCATTCTGACTGGAAACATCCAGGACCGGGTGGCACAATGCCGACCTGCAATGTGACTGTGACCAATCAATAGTAAAAACCGGTCGATTGAAAGGGAGTAAAAGTTTGCAGTAAAGTGAAGAGATGAAGGTGCAAAAGGGAATCGAGTTTGTGACAGTTGCGATTTTTTTACTCGTTTTAATCTTGCTTTCATTTCTTCTAACAACAAGTAGACATCACGGAAGAACAAACAGCCATAAAGAGGATTCGCTGCGTGAAGAATCTTCTGAGCAACACAAGCACTACATATGCAACCATAAACCATCAAAACTTACTCTTACGGAAGACGAAACCAGACCTGGAACCATATGCGGAAGAGTTGTTAGATTCTCTGATAATTCGCCTTGTCGCGGGGCGCAGGTGAAAATCAAGCGTGTTCGGCAGCCTCAACCTGCTTTCCCTCAATCCGAGTCCACAAAGGGATGGGATGCTGTCACTCGCACGGGTGCTGAAGGAGAGTTCTCTTTCAAGAATGTTTCTCCTGGCTGCCTCGTCATCCTCGCAGATTATAAGGGGCTTCCTACGCTAACACTCGACAATGTCTGGTTACCTCCTGCATGAAAAATAGAAAACCTTGTCATTGCGTTATCTGATTCTCTCTCCCTAAAGGGGACTGTCATTTCGAAGGAGAGTGGTTTGCCAGTCGAAGGCGCCATAGTGACGGTTACCAGAGTCTTCCCGCCTGAACCTCCCAGGACCACATTAACAGATTCGAGCGGACAGTTCACATTTTCAGAGTTACAAAGGGCGGAATATTCTGTCAAAGCAGCAGCAAAGGGTTATGTGCAGGAGCCGCAGGTCCCCGATTCCTGTCGCCTTGATAACACCTTGACATACATAACCATCTTTATGCAAACAAGTGGTCGCATTACAGGAGTCGTAAAGGATTTTTCAGGACTGCCAGTTGCCGACGCAAAAGTCTCTTTCGGCAGGTGGACTACTACTCGGGAAGACGGCACATATGCAATGGATGTGCAACCGGGCACGGCAGATTTGATTGTGACTCATAACGATTTCTCGCTCGAATCGGTTGACCTTGTTGAGGTGCGCGAAGGGGACTGGCGTGTAGTTAATGTGACTCTGAGACAGGGATGCCTACTTCACGGCAGAGTCACTGATTCTTTCGGTAAGCCGGTCGTTGGCGCATCGGTAAGAATCACGGGATACTGGCGCAATTTCAACGCTTCCTACATCTATCCCAATACTTCAACAGACGAAAATGGTGAGTACAGATTTCCCCACGCTGCAGAGGGAACTTACATCATAGAATTACAATCTCAAGGGTATGAAGTCATTTACAAAACCATAGAAATTCCGAAAGGCTTAAAAGAGCATAAAGAGGACTTTTCTCTTCTTAAAGGAGCCAGAATATCAGGCAGCGTTTTCGATTCTTCGGGGAGAGGCGTCCCTGATGTTAATGTCAGAGTCAAAGGTGGTCCATCCGTCACAGGCGCAATCGCTATGACGAGAAATGATGGCTCTTTCGTTGTGGAAGGGGTTTCTCCGGCTCGCATTACACTCTTTGTTTTACGAAAGAAGGCTACGCCACTCTATCTCTTGAAAATGTAGAGGCTGGAACTTCTGACATTCGCATAACTCTTCTTGAATGTGGAAGCCTTGAAGGGATTGTTACGCTTGATGGCGTTCCGCAACCGGATGTGGTTGTGACAGTTTGGGAAAAGAGCGACTGGAAATTCCGCTCTCTGACCGATACAGAAGGGCGATACAGAGTAGGAACCTGCCACCGGGGCTCTTCAATGTTCAGGCGTTTGCAGAAGGGTTTCAATTGAAGACCGAGCAAGTGCGAATCGGAGAAGGGGAGAGAACCATCTTAAAAATCTTCCTTGAGAGAGAAGGAAGGTAGGCTGAAAAGGGGACGAAGAGGCTATCAGTTTCATCAAAGGGGGGTGTTGAGCGTACAGTTTTTTCTCAAGCACCCTTAAAAATTTATGATGCGCCTTTTTGCTCTGTCATAACTTCTCTTTGCAGTTTTAAGGAGAGGAGTGCTGCCGGCACTGTTTAGGAAGAACTATGAAATTTTAAGGGATGACAAAAAAACCTTGAATTTGAAAGCCTCTAACGGTATAATTTTCTTTCTTTTACAATCATTTAAGG
>JAOAAR010000067.1 GCA_026418755.1 Planctomycetota bacterium | reverse complement strand
GATGGTGATGATGACAGAAGTGGGAAGTATCCTGAAGAAACAAAAAGGATGTGGAAAGAGCGGTTTGGACAGGAGCGAGAAGATGAACCACCCTTCCGCTCCAACGGAAACACTTTCGATGCCGCCTGTGAGGATTTTGACAACGACGGAGATGTGGATGTATTCCTCGCAGAGATATGCCATAGTTGGGCAGGTCCTTCTTCGGACAGGTCAGTGTTGTGTGTCAATCTTGGAAAGGAAAAAGAGTATATTTTTGAGCGCCGTCCCGATGCTATAAAAAGGGAGCATAAGGACGAGAAGAACTGGAACGAGGGCGACTTGCACGCAGGATGGTTAGACTTTGACAATGATGGGAGGCTTGACTTATTGATAGCAAGTGGCGATTATCCAGATGGACAGTTTTTACGGCTTTTCAGACAGAGCGGAGATGGAAGATTTACGGATATCACAGAAGAGTGTGGCTTCAACTGGGAAGGTTGCGGAGGGCTTACACTCGGCGATTTCGACAGAGATGGCGATGTGGATATTCTCATCGGCCGCTCCTTCGCCCGGCTGCCAAAAGAGAAAACAGAAGGAAAAATTCCTTACCCTGCCATCTTCCTTAACAGAACAGGCAATAAAAACAACTGGCTCGCCATCATCCTTGAAGGAAAGGGTGCAGGAGGTTGTAACAGGGATGGAATCGGCGCAAGAGTCTATGTTAAAACAGACAACGCGTTGCAGATGAGAGAAATTAAAGGAGGAGCAGGCCATTGTGGACATCAGAACCCAGCAGAAGCGTATTTTGGACTCGGAAAGAGCAATAAGATTGAATACATAGAGGTGAGGTGGTGTAACAAAGAATCCTCCGTCCAGAGGTTCGAGAATCCTCCTCTGAACAGGTATTTGAAGATAAAAGAAGGGGAATCAGAATTTGAGGAGATTCAGTTCAAATGAGAGTTAGATTTGCTCCAAGTCCAACAGGCTATCTCCATATAGGTAACATCCGGACTGCGCTCTTTAACTGGATGTACGCCCGCCGCCACAAAGGCTCTTTCGTTTTAAGAATCGAGGACACCGACCTTGAACGCTCAAAAAAAGAGTATGAGGAGCGGATTTTATATGATATGAGATGGCTTGGCATAGAAGCAGATGAAGATGTTGAGAAGGGTGGTCCTTATGCGCCTTATCGGCAGAGTGAAAGACTTGAAATATATCGCGATTTCCTCGAGAAATTGACAAGACAGGGCAGGGCTTACAGATGCTACTGCACGGAAGAAGAATTAGAGTTAAGAAGAAAGGTTGCACTTTCTGCCGGACGCCCCCCAGCATATGACAACCGCTGCCGGGGCTTGACCAATACCCAACAGGCAAGATTCGAAAGCGAAGGAAGAAAGCCGTCATGGCGTTTCGTACTGCCCCAGAAAATGGTAAGATTCGAGGATGAAATAAGAGGCGAGATTGAGTTCGACAGTTCCCTTTTCGGCGACCCAGTGATAATGAAGCAGGACGGCATTCCAACATACAACTTCTCCTGCGTCGTCGACGATGCACTCATGAGAATTAGCCTTGTCCTTCGTGGTGAGGGGCACATATCCAACACCCCCATTCAGATTCTTCTGTTCGAAGCGCTGGGGTTTGAACCGCCTGCCTTCGCCCATATGAGCCATACGAAAGGATTGAGCAAAAGGTTAGGCTCCCGCTCAATTAAGGATTTTGAAGAAGAAGGGTACTTGCCTGTCGCAATCTTAAACTATGCTGCACTCTTGGGTTGGTCGCCAAAAGAAGGAGGAGAGATTTTTGACCCGCGGACACCAAAAATCTACGACCAGTTTGACATCTCCCATCTCTCAAAAGCCGCTTCTAACTTTGATGAGCCCAAATTTGAACATATCTGCGGACAGCATATACGCAGGTTAACCGATGAGCAACTCTGTAAAAGTGTGCAACCCTACCTGCCTGCAACTCTCTCCGAAGAGAAAAGAAAAAAAATCGCTCTCGCATCAAGGTATTATCTGATTCGCTTAAAGGATGTTGAGACAACGCTGCCGATATTTCTCGGAGGCGAGATTCAACTCGATTCGGATGCGCTTAAAACTCTTACCTCAGATGCAGCAAAGAATTCCTTCAAAACCCTGCTTGATGCGATTATTACTGCACAAATTCCCTCTGACAGAGAGAAGTTACTCAGCGTCGTTAATAATGTCTCACTTCAAACAGGTGTGAAAGTGAGCAAACTCTTCCTGATGCTCCGTGCAGCCCTTACGGGTAAAACTCAAGGCCCAGAAATCCATCTTATACTTGACGCACTCGACACAGACACCATCAAAAACAGACTTGAAAAAGCAAAACATATATGTGAGGAGGGAAAGCGATGAGTAAGGTATTGCTGGTTGTAGGGCTCTGCCTTTTTCTATTGTTCGTTTTTGCGGATGATGAAGAGACACCCCGGAAACCTGCGAGACAGGAAAAGTCAGAATGGATGAGACTTGAGGATGCGATGAAAAAGAATGAGAAAAGCGAAAAACCGTTTATTGTTGTGGTGATGCCGAAGGAAGATGAGTTTCTGAAAAAGATAGAAGAGTTTTTAAACGATAAGGATTTAAAGGCCTCCTCAAGCCATTTCTTAAAGGTATTGATTGAGTCGAGTGAGGAGAACGAAGCGCTTAAGAAAGTTGAACTTTCAAAGAACGACAAATACCTGCTGCTTTGCGATTTTCAACTCGTCAAACGAAAAAGTTATGAGAGCATGCCCGAAGACAAAAAAGAGTTTTTGGAGTTGCTGAAAAAAATTAAGAAGGAGAATGAGGCGAAGCAAAAAGTGATGGACAAGGTGAGGGATATGTTCAAAGCGGCGGAGAGATTTTTCAATGCGAAGGATTATCCTCGATGTATCCCAACAATAGCAAGTATTATGAAGACCAAGGAGACATACGACACACAACACGAGTCTGATAACGATTATCTCAAAGACTCTTTATTTGATAAGTCTAAGGAGATGCTTGATTCGATAAAGTCAGAGTTTGCAAATACAATGGCAGAAGCAGAGAAGGCAAGACGAGCGCAGGAATTCGACAAAGCAATGAGCCTTGTGGCGAAAGCAAGAGCCCAATTCTCCCTTTTGGAAGGTGCTGAGGAACAGATAAAGCGCCTCGAAGAACAGATACAACAAGATGTGGAGCGTTACCGCAAAAAATAGCCCTCTCTTCTTTCTTACCCATAACTTCGTTAGAACGGAATTTCAGGCGCTGCAAATGTGATGTTTTTCACCCCTACCTTCGCGCAGATATTCAACCCTGTTACTACGGACTGAAAAGGTACCAGAGGAGACGCATCAATTATGACAGGCAAAGTTGGATTCTTCAAAGTAGGTCTGTGTCTCTCGATCGCCTTACGCAGACGAGCCTCCAGCGCATCCCAATCAGGTCTTTCTCCTCTCATCAAGAAATCGTTACGAACTTTCAGAACCACCATTCCGTTTTGCTCCCACCAAGAACGCGCTGCAGGACTCTGACGACACCTCAAAAACTTGTAACAGTCCAAATACCTCTTCCAGTCGCTTCTGGTCGCCCAGAGAAGTTTAATGCGAACTGTTTGGAGGTCGAGAGGGTCTTCTTGGTGGACATCTGCTCTGATACCGATTCCCGTTGGCAGTTTCGCATAGAGTCTACCTTCGTAACCTGAGAACTTCATCGAGAACATAAAGAAGATGAGGAGTTGAAACACTACATCAATCATCGGCGTGAAAGGTAGACTCACCCTCCTCTTTGAGTGCGTCTTTGACCATTCTTCTGCCTTCGCTGGCCATTTGTTCACCCTCCACAACGCCAGTCGAAAAAGAAATAGTGCATTAGAATGGTATTTCAGGTGCGGCGAATGTGATGTCCTTCACTCCTGCCTTAACGCAAACATTGAGAGCACTCACGACATGCTGGAAAGGAACCAGTTGATACCCTTCAATGATGACAGGTAGCGTCGGATAACTTTTTGTCGGTTTGAAGTTCTGGATTCCTTTCTTAATGCGTGCAAGCAGTGCATTCCAGTCAGGGACCGCCTCGGGACTATTGAGACCGCCTCCTTTCATCAAGAAGTCATCCCTTATCTTGAGAACGGTCATTCCATTTTGCTCCCACCAAGCACGAGTGCCTGGATTCTTCCTTGCCTGCTCGTAGTCTTCTGGAAGCATCCTCTTAGACCAGTTGCCTTTTTGAACCCAAAGGAGTTTGATTCTTACCTCCTGCAGTGTGATAGGCGGAGTCCCTTCGTAGCCGAGACCTCTGTTCGTCGGCAGTTTCGCATAGAGTCTGCCTTCGTAACCTGAAAACTTCATTGCAAACAGGAAGAAAATAAGAAGTTGGAACACCACATCAATCATCGGCGTGAGAGGCAGACTCATCTCCTCGTTCATTGCGTCTTCGAGCATTTTCTTACCTTCTCGTGCCATCGTCGTATCCTCCACTATGCGCCTTCCAGTAGTTCTTCTTGCGGCGTCGCAGATATGTAAACATGTATCACCTTACTCATACTACACACCTCAAAAACCCACTGAACAGCCTCGTAAGGAGCATCCTTGTCGCAACGAACTATCACATGAAGCCTCGATACTCCTTTCCTCACATACTCTTCGGAGGATTTGTCAATACCTGCCCGCCGCGCCTCCACCGCCACCAATTTGCCTAACTCGTCCTTATCGTACTGACGTCCAGCAATCGTCACCTTCCCCTCCGCGGGGTCTCTCTCTCGGATGTTCACCAGAAGAACAGGAATGTCTGTCCATTTTCCCTCTTCAGGCTTCTCCGCAGCACTTGCAACAGGTAACGCTATTTCCTCCAACTCCATCGACGAAAAATGGCACACTAGCATAAAGAAGATGAGAATCTGGAAGGTGACATCAATCATCGGGGTCATGTTGAGGAAGTCCAGTTTGACATTACGCGGGTCTAACTCTGCACGTTGTTTCTTTCCCTTTGCCATTTCAGTGCCCTCCAAAAGGGCTTAAACTTCTCTATACCGTCGCCGGAGCAGCACCTTCCTCACCTGCGGTACGGAAGCGCTGCATCAGTTCTTCCGCTATGGTGCCTACCTCCATAATTATGCGGATAACCTTATTCCGGAAAAAGAAATACGCTGCGGTCGAAGGAATAGCAACAATAAGCCCGAGGAAAGTGGTAACAAGAGCGGTCATAATACCGTATGCCAACTCCTTCGGTTTAGGCTGGGATTCAGAACCTGCTATGACGGAGAATGCCTGAATCATCCCTGCAACAGTCCCAAATAGCCCCAACATCGGTGAAACCGTTCCGATAAGCGAAAGATAGGATATCCTTTGGAACAGTTTGACCGATTCCTGGTCGCCTGCCTCTGCCATCGCCGCCTCAATCTCCTCGTAAGGGCGTCCGAGTCGTGCAAGCCCTGCCGCAACCACATTTGTCAAGAAGTTTGGCGCGCTCTCACATAAAGTCATCGCCTCTTCATACTCCTCATCTTCTAACAATTGCTCAAGGTGGGCTACCAGTTCGGGCGGCACAATTTGGTCGCGTTTGATATACATAAAATGCTCCACTATAAGCGCTACCATAACGAATGAAAGAAGAATGATGACAATTCCAATCGCCATAAACTTGGAACCTTCCCAAATTAGCCCCAGCCAACTCTGTGACGCTTGCTGTGCAGGTTTTTTCGGGGCTCCTTCCTGTGCGTAAAGTATTCCGGCGCCTACAACCGCCAGCACCAAAACCACTGCAAAAACCCATCTGCTCATAGCAGACCCTCCAAAAAAGACCCTTTAATTTAACTACCCCTTGCCTTTGCTAACTCCCTGCTTAAATCGTCTACCCGTTTCTTGTCGTCGTCTGAATCCAATTTCTTTGAGATTTCAATCGCCATCTGTAAGGAATGGATGTATTCCTGTTTGCTCAACGAATAAAGAAGAATCACTTTCAGGTATTCGAAGAGAGCCTTTCTCATCTTCGCTTTATCTCCGCCTGCTTCCTTGTAGTAACAATCACCCAGCGCTTTGTGAGCCTTTGCCAGAACCTCATAACCAATACTCGGATCCATTCCTCCCAGTCCGATGTCAACAATTTTTTCAAGACTCGATTTTGCTTTTGCGGTATTCCCTTTGTCCAATTCCTCAAGAGCAGTGACCAGTTCGTATTTTGCACGGACATCTTTCATTCCCATTCTTTCGGCTTCAGCGAGAATTTCAGCCCAAATTTTCTTTGCGTTTGCTAGTTCGCCGCGCCTGTACGCAAGTTCACCCAGCCAGTATTTACCTCTCAATCTCCAATAACTGCCATACTCTCCTCCAGAGAGTTTGGTGAAAGCATCCTGGGCTTCTGCCCAGTCACCACTTCCCATGGCGCTGATTCCACGCCCCTGATGTGCGTGAGGAACAAGCCGATGCTCTTTCCATTTCTCTATAAACTCCTTATAAGATTTCACTGCATCTTTCAGTCTTGCAGGCTCGACCGTTCCCAGCATCTGCAGACAGAGTGACTTGTAATAAGCAGAATAGATTTTTTCCCACTCTTCTCCTTCGCGAGCCATCGCCGCTTCGTATTTCTTTAACGCTTCAGCATAGTTGCCCTGCGCACGCAACTCTTCTGCACTTTGATAAACCAGAGATGATTTTTCTCGCTTGATGTCAATGATGTTCTCTGCCGGTATCTTCTGAAAAGAACCTCCTATTTTAACATTCACTTCTTTGTAAGTTTCTGTCCCTATCGATTCGATTCCTTTAAGGACCTGCTCACCGCTGCCGACTCTTTGAACTATCTCGTCGGCAAACACAGCCATCCCAACAATAACCACTACCACAAACACAACCCACCTCATACTCGAATCTCCTAATCAGGTTTTTATCTCATTGTTTCTTTGTCTTTTTCTGGGCTTCTATGTATAACTCCTTATACTTGTCCAGCCATTCAGGCCATGGAACTATCTCTTCCCACTGTTTCTCTTCTGTGACAGGCGCTTCGTTGTTCTTTTGCTCGAAATAAGCAACTACCTGCTCGAACTCTCCCTTGTTGAAATATATGACAAGGATATAGTATGTGACTTTTGGCTGCAACTCTTTGAGCGCTTCAAGCGCCTTACGGTATGTATCATACTCCTTCTGCCTTGAGGCATCTCCTTTCTCTATCTCTCCCTTCAGAATGCGCACTCTCTTTTCGTATTCACCGACGGCAAACTCCAGTGGCTTATACAGACGCGTGAGGATGTCAAATGCTCTTTCGCGGAGGTTCGCATCCCGCTGGTCTGATGCTTTGAACCCATCCCAGTAATGTTTCGCCGTTGTGAACTGGAACGCAAAATCTCCGTCCAGTTCGCGAACAAGACATTTCGTATCTGTCAGTTGTGTGATGTTCAAACTACTTTTGCATTTGGGACATTCAACAGTTTCCAATTTGAGAAGTTCAGGAGAAGCGGTCGGGTTCTCCTTGCGTGCCTTATTGAACGATTCCATCAAGCGCTCGTACTTCTCTTTCGGAATTATAAAGTCGTTCTTGCATCTATCGCATTTTACAGCGATTCCCTCTTTCGGGCATTCACCATACAATTTTTCGTTGTAAAGTTGAGGACGATAATCTTCACTGTCAACGAATTTCTGGGGGTCTATGATGTTGAAACGGCGTGAACACTGTTTACACTTAACAATCACACGCAACTGGTCGAGCGTCTCCGCTGCTTGCTTGAATTTCTTCTCTTCAGCATAACACTGCGCTATTCCTGTCTTCGCACGCAAGAAAAGCCCAAAATCGTCATCGCTCATCTTCTCTATATCACTTCGCTCTTTTAAGAAATCATTGAACACTTTTATTGCATCCTTGTATTGCCCAATTTCCGCCTGTTGTAACGCAACCCACATCTTATCATCTGCGGTGAGTTGCTTCTCTCTTTCTCTCGACTTCGACCACTCGTTCAACATCTTGCCCGCAGTCTTGAATAGATTCTGAGCAATTTCTGGATTCTGCTCCTTCATCGAGGTCCCTTCCTCCTTGTATGCTTTGAACAGGTCAAAGCATATTTGCTGGAACAGTTTTGTCGTTGAGTATTCTTTGGCAAATTCGTCAAAATGCCTCTCTGCTGCGTCCAACTCACCTGCAAGTCTGTAAGCATCTATCAGTTTCGCTTTCGCATACATGGGATAATCGCGCTTCTTTACCTCTTCTTCGTTACGGAACTTCCGCTCAAAAGGCTGTAACACTTTTATAGCCTCTTGTGCCCATTTCTTCTTTTCACTTTTAATGAAATGAGGGTTGGTGTAAATCTCCCCCAGGTACCGCCGTGCCATCGCTTCCGCTAACAAATCCTCCTGTCCCCTTTGGGCGAGAACATTCAGTGCCTCGTTGAGAGCATCTGCCGCGTTTGTCAAAAGTTCAGGCTCGGCTTTCTCAAGGACAGTCTCTACGAACTTCAACACAC
>JAOAAR010000066.1 GCA_026418755.1 Planctomycetota bacterium | reverse complement strand
GGTGTAGCGTGTCCAAAAGGCGTCTCGCGCATCCTGCCCTTCAAATACGCACACATTCTCTCAAAGAAGGGGTCATCCCACATTTTGCAACAGGCAAATGCCATGATAGCGCCTCCTGTTCTTCCCGTCGCAGGCCACTTGTTCACATGGGAGTAGCCTACTCCTCCGCCTGCCCCACACTTCTTGATGTATTCAATCATCATCGCATACTTCTCTTTATTCATTGGGACTTTGAGTTGCTTCGCCATCCCCATAAAAGTGACAATCCAGTTGGAGTTGATTTCAACCTCTCGATAACCTAAGGCGTTGTTTCCTCTTGAGCCGTCGTGTCCGAAGCCGCCTGTGTCCAGCATATTCGCCTCAACTCGCTGAACAATCTTTTCGATTGCGGCTCGCAAGTCTTCGCTCGGACAGAGCATATACGCTTCACACAAAAACATTCCGCCAACCCCAAGCCCCCAGTTCTCCTGCATATTTAAGCCGGGTGTGGCACGCATACAAGCGTTTATCAGTTCCGAAAGTTTCTGTCCTGCTTGTCCTTCACCGGGTTTTGCCCCTGCAGCAATCAGTGCAAGCCCGCAGAACCCCATAGTCACCACCTGCCCTACTGGCGCATAATTGATTCTCGTCGGATTGGTCGAAATCCACCCAATGGCTTTGTCCAGCGCTTTGCTCCATTCCTTCGGCTTGAACTGCGAACCTGCCCTCTTGCTCCTGCCCCCTACATTCCCACCGCCTTTGAGCCAGTCTATCTTCCCGCCTCCCTTGGGCGTCTCCTCTGGCTTTGATACAGTAGGATTCTCTCCTGCCGTAGGTTTCGTCTCATTCTCATTCTTTGCTGCCACCGGTGCTGCGCCATCTTCTTTCTTCGGCATCGTGGGTATGCTCATCTTCCCCTCAAAAATCTCCAACTCTTTTTTCGCAAACGGATGCTCCGGACTCAACTTCACCACTTCCCTCAACAATTGACCGTACTTCTCTCTCAAACCGTATTTGTCACACCACTTTGCCAACTCGTATAGATCGTCAGCCTTCTCTTTATTCACCTCCGCGTATCTCTTCTCAAACTCTTTCTGCACCTCCGCTTCTGTCATTATCTTCTGAACCTTTGACCTCTCTACAATCATTGTCGCCCCAGAAGACAATTTCAGTTCCATCTTATCGTCGTCTTCTTTGACGATTGTCCCGCGCAAGGATTTCCCACCTTCGAGAACCACCACAACTTCTTCACTCAAGAGAAATGGGCATATAAAAAGGGCAATAACGATTAAGACTGTCTTCCGCATATATTTGCCTCCTTATCCATAAATCCTGTATAATATTACTACCCAGGAGGGTGGAGTTGTCAAAGTTTTGTCTATGAGGATTCTTTCTAACAAATTCGGTTACAATAATATTACAAACCGAAGACCTTAAAAATTAAAAAGAAGAGGTTTCTGACGAGCCGTCTCTGCCGAATAACAGAAAGAATTATCATACAAGTAAGTTTTTAGTATAATGTTTCACCTGACAGTAAAGATTTTAAATGCTTTAGAGGATACACTAGTGGGAGAAAAGAGAAGAGCGGCAAGACTATGGATGTCCCTTGCAGAGAACTATACCCCTTATTTGGACATCAAAGAGACCGAAAGGGCAATCAAATATATCAAAGACTTGTTTCAGGTGAAATTGGCAAACGCATTAAATCTTTTACGAGTCTCTGCGCCAGTGGTGGTCTTAAAACGCACTGGAGTGAACGACTACTTGAACAGTGTAGAGAAGCCAGCAAGGTTCTTCATAAAGTGTATGAAGGAAGAGGGAGAAATCGTTCAGTCCCTTGCAAAGTGGAAGAGAGTTGCGCTGGCGGATTATGGTTTCCGACATGGTGAAGGGCTATACACCGATATGAACGCCGTAAGACCGTCTGAAAACCTCGACAATCTTCACTCGCTCTATGTTGACCAGTGGGATTGGGAGAGAGTCATCTCTGAAGAAGAAAGAAACCTTGACTTTCTTAAAGAGATAGTCAGGCGAATCTACAGTGTGATAAAAGAGGTGGAAGAAGATATATGCAAAAAATACCCTCAACTGCCGCCACCGTTTCTTCCCTCTCAAATCCGTTTCTTCCACAGCGAAGAGTTAGAAGAACTCTTTCCTGATGCATCCCCGCAGGAGCGCGAAGAGCGCATCTGTGAAGAGTATGGAGCGGTTTTTGTTATCGGTATAGGGGCGCCGCTCAAAAATGGCAGACCTCACGACGGCAGAGCAGCCGATTATGACGACTGGCTTACCGAAACCGGAGATGGAAGGAAAGGTCTGAACGGCGACATTCTCGTCTTTTATCCCCCATTAAAATGCGCAATGGAACTCTCCTCGATGGGGATTCGCGTCAACAGAGAATCTCTCTTAAAACAACTCAAAATCAGAAATGAACTCCATAAAAAGAACCTGTGGTTCCACAAGAGACTTTTGAAAGGAGCACTACCACTCTCGATTGGCGGCGGAATAGGGCAGTCACGCCTCTGTATGCTCTTCCTCCGAAAAATCCACATCGGAGAAGTCCAGTCCTCCATCTGGCCCGACAAAATCATTAAGTTCTGCAAAAAGAAAAATATTCCATTACTCTGATTTTGAGGGGATGTTCTCCCATAAACTCCCCGCCTTCTTGCTCTCCACTTGTTCTTCTATTTCATCAGGCAGTTCGGGCAGAAAATCAAAACCTGTCTTCTCTTCAATCTCATCAACCGATACGAGAAACTTTTCCAAATCCTTCTTTCCACCCTTATCATCTTGCCTCATCATAAACGCCAGAACTTTCACCTCATTCCCGTCGTTCCTCACAATTATCTTATAAAACTTGGACGGAATGGGGATCCTTCCTTTGTTGTTCAATGTCCCGAGGTCTTCATCAAAGATAGGACCTGCAACAATCCAGACTTCTCCGAACTTCTGTGCCCAGTCTCGCTCTTTATCTTCTAATTCTCTCCAAGGACCTCTCCGATTCAGTTCAGGTTTCTGCGGACAGATATTAGAAAAGTAAAACGATTCTATTGCAGCATTAGGGTCACCTTTCAGACATACAGATTTGAACGGTGCTATGTGGCCTCTGTCATATCCGCTGTTCTTATAATCGTTATCGGTAGCGCTTTCTTTCTCTGGCACAGCAGGGTCTGGCTTAAACTTGTTTTCTCTTTCCTGCGAAGTCTCCAGAGTCTTCCAGTTCACATTATAAGCGACCCATAAGGGTTGTTTATGGTTTGTGCTGTATCCTGATGTGAATGCGGTTCTCTCCAACTGACAGAGATTTTCACCTCCCTTGGGAAGCCCCCAATAAGCGTGCCGGTGAGAAGGTTTCCGTACGGTGGGGACCTCTTTGTGTCTTTCAGGCGAAGTTTCTTGAGAAGTCTCTGTTCTCTTCTCAGGCAAGGTCTCAACCGCGGTTTTCGCACTTTTCCGGGGTGTTCCTATGCAGGCGCTTAAAAGGAAGAGCGCCACCACCAGAAAGACCGCCAGCCTCGCTGCATCTCGCATTCATTTTCTCCTAAGCCTTTTTACCTTCCCATTATACTGTTTCAGCATCAATGGCAAAGTGTAGTTTTTGAAAAAAAAGTTCTTGCACAACACCATTTTTAGCAATAATAATACTATGATACACGATTTTGGAGTCGGAGATGAATTGGATTTTATCCACATAGACTTGCATCTACATAGCACCGCATCCGACGGCAGGTATCCGCCCCAGGAAGTAGTAGACAGAGCGGTGGCGGCAGGAATTCAGATTATTTCTCTGACAGACCATGACACAATCAAGGGATATGAAGAGGTGAAAGATTACGCTGCGGGGAAAATTTTTCTCGTTCCTGGCACGGAGGTGACTACATACTACGATGGCATAGAGTTCCATTTTTTAGCCTATTTTCCGAACGGAATCGGAGAATCCTGTCGTCTACTTCTTAAAAGCCTGCAAGACGAGAGGATGAGTCGAATGAAGTTATGTCTCTTCAACTTACGGAAGAGAGGGTTGAAGATAGGTTATCAGGATGTGGCTCAGTTTGTGGATGGCTCTTCGGTAAGCCGTTCCCACATAGCAAGGGCGTTAGTAGCAGGGGGATATGCGGCAAACATTTACGAGGCGTTTGCAAAATTCCTCTCCCCGGAGGCGGGCTTAATTCCTCCACCGTCGCTTTCACCATTGCGCCTTTTCGACCTTCTGTCCAAAGATGGAGCATTCTCCTTTTGGGCGCACCCAGAGCAATCTGATTTCGACAAGTATTTCGCGCTTTTCAAAGAGAAAGGGCTGTCTGGGGTTGAGATTTGCTCGAAGAGCCGCTTTCCGCTTTATTTTGAGAAGACCGCCTTATCAAACGGTCTGCTCACGACATTCGGCAGCGATTGGCATGGCTTCAACGAAGAAGAAGCGATGGGGGTACGCATAAACCCTGAAAGGGTGAAACCTTTCCTGTCGCTCTTCAAAGAGCAGAATTTTATCTGAAGATTCTGGTGCCTGACGAGCGCCTGCCGAAGAAGATTTCCTTACAGCCACGCGAAAGAGGGTGGTACTCTCTGCCGCAGTCATGATAGTGATGATATTCTTTGATTACAGGCGACCAGACCCACGAAACTCCCCAGTACCAGGAGGGATAATACCAGTAACGGTCGTAATAAACAGTAACCGGATAAACTGGAGCAGGCTCGGTGTAGACATAAGTGCGTCTAACCTGGGTATAAGTTTTCGGGTAATACGGGTCATAAGAGGTATAATAGTAGTCCTCATAAACGGCGCAGCCGCAGAGAAAGAAGAAGAGGATAAGAATGAACATCCGCCACATAGGCTCTTCCTCCACTTTTCTCATAATTTAAGACGAAGAGGCTCAAAAATTATTCAGCCTTTAATTATTCAGTCTTTGTAGAAGCGCTTCGAAGAGCGTTCACTTTGGACATAAGATACGATTTCATTCGTGCCGCTTTGTTAGGATGAATCACATTCGTCTTGGCGCATTTGTCTATCCTTTTGAAAGCAAGGGGAAGCCTCTCCTCCGCTTTGGCAAGGTCGCCAGCATTCACAGCGTCCAGAACATATTTAGCGTAAGTCTTTGCCGCAGAACGCTTCGACTTGTTCAAAATCCTCGCTTTCCTACTTTTCCGTAGGTGCTTCTTAGCGCTTTTCGTGTGTGCCATTTTTCTTTCTCCAAAACTCCCTTATTGTCCCATCTTCTCCTTGAACCGCTCCCGCCCTTGCCAGAGTCTCTGTTCTTCTTTTATCTGCTCTTCAAACTGCTTCTTCACCTTCACCTCCATATCCAAATTCCGACAGAGCCATCTCCACCCTTCATACTCGAATGTATAGACCCGTTTCGGTCGCTCATACCTGTCAACACGGATGTGGATGAAATAGCGAGCGCCTCTCTGCTCTATATACACACGCCCCTGGTCTGCGTATTCCACTCCTGTCTCTGAGCCTTCCTCGTACCGCTCTTGCAGTCCTGTCACAATAAGAGGATTTCCTTTGTCACACTGCTCGAAATCCTCAAAGTAGCGGTTCATCGCAGCCGTGGTTATCCCCCAAACTGTGTCGTAGTTGAAGTCAACATCTTCGATAACCGTTGCTTCACGCATACTCGGTTTCGAACTAGCACACCCGAGAGTCACAACCACTCCACAGAATATCAAAAACCATTTAAGCATCTAATCACTCCAAATAAACCTCGATTTGCTTATTATAACCTTCCTGCAGCCTATTCACAATAGCAAAATTCAGATTGAATGGAAAAGACAAGAACTTCAGAAACTCCAATCGAGCAGAAATCAATTTTTTTTGTTCCGTAAAAGAGAACTCAAAGTATCTACAGTCTCCTCTAACCTTCTTTGCTCATCCACCTGCAAAGAACCCCCTCCGTAGCGGATTTTGACGAACATCTCGGTGACGAACTTGACTCCTTCGCATCCCTTTGTTCCGAAGAAACGGGTCAAAGGGTTTATCAGTTCATAGGGGGTCATATTGGGCAGTCGGATGAAACCGCGCCGTTCCGCCAGAGAAAGCATTTTCCGATAGAAAAGAATTGCAGGAAAAGAGGGGCTTTCTCTCTTCTTCTCCTCCTTTCCTTTCTTTCCCTCCTTCTCCTTCATAATGTGCCGCAGAATCAAAAAGAGACCCACACTTACTGCAAGAAGCGCCAATAAAGGCAGTATTACACCCCTAGACAGTCTTTGCAGAAAACCCGCAACAGACTGCCACCACTCCGATGCCTCATACATCACATCACTTCCTCTTTTGCGATTCCGCTGACTGTCTGCCGCCATCTCGCCGCATCATAGAAGATAACATAGTTCATCCAGCGCATTTTAAGATAAGAGAGGATATCCGCGAGGAACGAGAAAGTTCCTTTTTTTGGCGGCTCGTAAGGCGGCGTGGCATCAAATGCTACCCATCCTACTCGACTGCCGTTGCTCGCATCGTCATCGTCGTCTAAGAAAACCTCCACCCAACAGTGAGCATCTTTGCGACGCACCGTATAAAATTTCCCATAGGGGTTCCATTCTCCCCCTCGATAACCACTTGCCACTCTCGCACCAATCCCGATGCTTCTTAACATCACAGTCAGGGCAGAAGCAAAATACTCACAATGCCCTTCCTTTGTCTCGAACAGAAACTCGCTTACCGGGTCTATCTCGTAGTTGAAACGGCGCGGTCTCATCGTGTATCTGTAATTCTCTCTCAGATATTCGCATAGCGCTTTTACAGAATGGTAAGGCGACGCTGCATTTGAACTGCGCACAACTTTCTGTGTCAATTCTTTGATTCTCTCCTTCTGGAAGTAAGGGCTCTCTTTCTCCAGTTGAGTGTAGTCTACCCCTGCGACTCGTGTACGCGTATGGCAGGTATGAAGCGGCGCATCCTCGCGCACTACACTCGTCAGCATATCATAACCGCAGGTCTCCTTCCGCGGAGTCGGATAATAGAGAGTTCCCATCCTCGAAGCGAACAAATCGGGCGGCGCCTCCTTTGAGAAAAACTCGATTCTATTCGGCTCCCCAACCACCGGCAGAAAAAAATCGCTCGTCGGATTCAAAAACACTCTTACTCCTACCATCTTCCGCCATCTAACAGAAACAGATTCAGCCTCCTTTCTCTCAAGCGAGGTTGTCAGAACCTGAAAAACCAGCCTTTCGTTCTCGAGAGAACGGGGGCAAAGATACCGCTGCTCGTGCAACCTTATCATATCCTCTTCGGTAGCGTGCCTGTATAGAATCTCCGGGGAGGCACGCCACCATCTCCCCCCTTCATAATGAGTCAACACCACACAGCGCAGATAAAGCAACCTGTCTGTCGGCTCGTCATAACCGTAAAACTTCACCTGCGCTACGGGAGTCTCATCCTGCAGAATGTCCATACTCTCCGTCAGGTCAATCTCCGATGAGATTCCAGTAGTTACGACCGCTCCCAGAGCCGTACGGAACATCCTGTAACCAACTCTCGGCACAAGCACGAACAGAACAACAGTGAAGCATAAGGTGACGGCGCTCATTGAGCAGATACCAAAAAAGAAAGAACGAGGTAAAGAGAGATTAAAAACATCTTTTGACTGTTTCGCCTGATTCAGAAGGTTAAAGAGGACCAGAGAAGCGGTTATCAACACCATATAAACGACGAACACAAGCCCGAAAAGAAGCGTCTGCGTCAGAACTGCTGCCACGCAGAGGTTGACAAGGCTCACGAAATAGAAAAGTTTGTATTCCCGCTCCGTCTTTTCCGACAAAAGTTTCACCGCTTGAATCAGAAGAAGTAAATGAACCGTGGAAAGAAGAAGACTCTGACTTACGAGAAGATAGTCCACGACAGCAAAAGCGGCAATGAAGGGGAGAGAGAGATTGCCCCACGCATTTGGAATCGGCGGCTTCCCCACCCTGATGTTTCCCACTAACCCTGCGAGCAGAGTCACCGCCAGATAGAAGGGGTTGCCCTCCGCCACCGCCAGAGCGACAACTCCCACTGTCACCACCAGATTGAACAAAAGACTATGCGTCCGCTCTAACTTCACATACTTCAAAACTCTGCCTCCCGCCACCATCCTTCGCATCTGCCAGAATAACACGCACCCAGCATCCTGCACGCCTTAAACTCTTCTCTTTCTCAAAAAGGCTCTTCCGTTCACCTGCTGCCACGAGATAGACCAGAGAGCCTCGCAGAATGTAAGCAGGCAAGTTTAAGTCACACTCCACACCCACCTCCGGCTGAACAAGAGCAAGCGCTTCCAGCATCCGATACAGATGCCGCTTGCCCGTGTTAGGTTCTATCATTTTCGATGGCTTGCCACTCAAGAAAACCAAAGCGGTCTCGTACCCCCGTTCGTTCGCATGATAAAGAATAGATGCCGCCAGACTCACACTCTTCTCAAACAAAGAAACCCATCTCTCACTTCCGAGAGGTATACTCTTGTCC
>JAOAAR010000065.1 GCA_026418755.1 Planctomycetota bacterium | reverse complement strand
GCCCTACCCCTTCCTCTGTTGTTTTAAGCGGTTTTCCGTTGTCATCAACACTCAAAATGAGAGAATCATCTTTTACATCAACCCCCACGAGAATCTTCGAGGCACCCGCCTCTACAGCGTTCACAATTAGGTTCATCAAAGCGGCTCTTAAAAGCGAACGGTCCATCTGGACACTCGCATCGCCTCGCGTTGAGAGCCGCGTTCCCTTCCTCCTCAAATAAGGAGAGAGAAAAGTTTTTAACTCCTCAAAAAGAGATGAGAGACGAAACAGAACCATCTTTGGCTTCTTCGAGCGAATAAGGGAGAGAAACTCTTCAGAAGAACGAAGAATCCCGAGCATCCCTTTTTTCGCATTCTCGAAATATCTCTTCTGCTCTGTGGCTTTAAAAGATTCGCAATTAGCAAGAACAACCTGAAGCCTGTTCTTTAAGTCGTGAACAAAACACCCCGCAAGAAGCCCTGCTATTGGCAACGCTTCTTCTCCTAAAAACTTTTCCATCTGTCATCTCCTAATGTAACACGCATCCATAATGTTAATATATTAGATTACACTTTGTCAAGTATTTTAACGACATTTTTCAAAAAATATTAAGAAGTTGTCCTGAAAGAGTTGACAAACAGCGATTCTTAGAGTAGATTCCTCTGTAAGGTGCGGAGCATAGGAATGGAATCTGAAAAAGTGGCGGTTGTGGCGCAGGAGGTCGCAAACCTGTTAGGGCAGAAAAACATCGCTCGCCCTTTGAGGGATTTCCTTCTCCTCTTCTTGAACAGAGTGAGATTCGAGGATTTCGAAGAGCACAGAACATTCCTTCACCGCATCACAGAATCCGACCCTCTTCTCGGAAAAACACTTCTCATCGCCATCTTGCTCGCCTTCTGCAGACTGGCTAAAGATACAGAACTCCCTTTGAGCGAAGTCAAACTCATTCTAAACCAACTCGCAGGTGCCGCTCCCGCAGAGCCTTCGGAAATCTCCTTCCTTAAAAATCTCCCTTTTCCTTGCGCAAACTTCTCCCCCGATGGAAGGATTCTTGCCTCCAACCCCCTTTTCGCAGAAATCGCAAAAGATAAAAAGAGTTTTGACGCCATCTTCCCCCAGACATCCCTTAAGGAGGGTGACTATACCGCCTTAAACTTTGAAGGGGTTGTCGTCCATCTGCATATCCGCAAAAAGGAGGAGCAGAAACAGTTTCTCATCCTCGCAGTACCAAGCGGTAGAAAGAGCGGAGAAGATTTCTGCCATCTTTTGCGCAGACTTCGTAAACAGCAGGGTCACACTCTTGTCGCTCTCGCTGAAAAACTCTCAATAGCGAGAGGATACCTCCATAACATAGAACGGGGCAAGGTAATCCCTTCTTATGCCTTGATGGAAAAAGCGGCAACACTTCTTGACCCAGATGGAAAAGAAGGGCTCTTCCTGAGCGGAGTCGTGGCTAAAATCCCCCTCCAGTACCGCAACTGCCTAGCGAGGATGCTCTGATGATGGAGCCTCTTGCTCTTGCCGTGACTTTTGCCCTTTTCGCCGCTTTCGCCTACCTCTGGACCTCCGTCCTCTACTCCACCCTCCGCAAAAAACAGAATTTCTGGACATCCCTTTATGCAAAACTCTTCGCTCTCTTCTCACTTCTTCTCTTCTTCCTTCTTCTCCTCTATGCCTTCTTCATCGAACCTCGCAGACTCACTCTGTCGGAGACAGAGATAAAACTGAACTTAAAGACAGAAATAGAATCGGAAGTAAGAATCGCCCATATTAGCGACCTCCATTACGAAGGCGATTCAGTAATTCTTGAAAAAATTTTATCCGTAATCAGAGAGAAGAGACCTGATATCGTCTGCATCTCAGGCGACTATTTCAATAGAGTAAACGATTCCGATGTGAAAGACCTCCGCTCTTTCATCGAAACTCTTTCGAAAAACTGCAAGGCGGTTCTCTCAGTATCAGGCAACTGGGACGAACCTCTGATTATGGAACGCCTGTTCGAGAACGCTCCGGGGAATGTCTTTCACGATACATTCGTCTATGAGTATGACGGGTTCTCTTTTGTTCTTCTACCTTTCGGATTCGAGCGGTTTGTCGGTGATTTCACTCTCAAAGCGCAAAAATCAACTGTGAAGATACTCCTCACTCATTCTCCTGATTTGGCAGACGACCCGTTCGTGAACAAAAACTTCCATCTCTACCTTTGCGGACATACACACGGTGGGCAAGTTCGTCTCCCCCTCGTAGGTGCCCCCTTCTTCCCCTCTAAAACAGCCCGTCTCTATCAGTCAGGACTTTACAGAATGAAAAGCGGGATGTTTCTCTATGTGAACCGTGGAGTCGGAATGACAAAACTTCTACCGAAACTTCGCCTCTTCTCTCCACCCGAAATCTCTCTCATCAAACTCTCATATTGATGGGGGACTTACTCCTTTCCGATGAACTCAAGAGCAGACGGCATATCGTCGAATATCTGAAAGAGTGGTATCGCACCTAACTGTTCCAGCGGGAAACGGAGCGCTTTGGAGAGAGAGACTAGGACTATCTGAGGACCACCGGTAAGAGAGAGACTCTTACTTGCCAAAAGAGCAGAGATTCCAGACGAGTTTATCTTCGTAAGCGACGCGGTGTTGAGGATGATGAATCCTATCTCTTTTGAGCGAGCCTCATCCAGAACAGTTTTGAGAAGTTGGGCTCCTTCGTCGTCCACCTCACCGCGCAACATAAGTGCTACCACCGGCTTTGGTACCTCGTGGAAACTTATCAGAATCTCCAATCTTCCGTTCTTAGTCCTTCTTATGTCGTCTCCGCCCCATCCCATGTGAGATGCCCTTATTACACATCAAAACGCGGAAGTTCTAAGAGTGAAACTCACAGTAGTCCCTTCTCCGCTTTTGCTCTCAAGCCAGATTCTTCCACCCTGTGCCTCTACCAACTCCTTCGAGACAGCAAGCCCCAACCCCGCACCTCTTGTTCCACTCTTCATAGAGCGCTCGGTGCAAGAGAATTTGTCAAACACTCTTGGAAGGTCTTCCTCTGGAATCCCAACCCCATTGTCGGAAACAGAAACACGAATGAAGGAATCTCCCTCTTGACACGCCTCTATTTTCACAGTAATACCAGAGGGGTTGTGAATCAGAGCGTTCAACAGAAGATTTGAAAGAATCTGAATAAAAGCCCTCTCGTCAAAGAATGCCTTGCAGTCATAAGGAACATCCACCTCGATAGTGGCATTCCTTTGTTCTGCAAGAGGTTTGTAGGTAGTAACCACTTCCTCTATTAAGGGTCGTAAGAGGGTGAACTTCTTCTCCAAAATTTCCTTTTTTTCTTCCAGTCGCGTTATGGTCAAAATATCTTCTATGATGCGAGCAAGTCGCTCGATTCCTCTCGCCGCTACCTCAATATATTCCTCCTGCTCTTTTGTCAACGCTCCAAGATGCCCATCTCTCAAAAACTGAATCGATGATTTGAGAGATGAAACCGGTGTCCTCAATTGATGAGCAAGCGATGTGAAAAGCCTCTCTTTGAGTTCTCCCATCTTCTTGATGTGAGCAGACTTCTCTTCCTCCATCTGGAGTTTCTGACGGGAAATTTCTGCTTCCAACTCTTTTGCCGCTGCCTCTTTCACCGCTTTAAGACGAGCCATCTCGAGTGAGTAAAAACCTGTCAGTGCGTAAAGAATCTGAATCTCTTCACTGCTGAACTGCTCAGCCCTAGTACTCGCAAATGCTATTATGGCGTGCATCTTCGTATCCGCTACCAAAGGAACGGCAAAAAATGAACGAACCTCCTCCGTTTTCGTCGGCTCTATCTCCCCCTTCAGAATCTTCAGTTTGAAATCAGCCGCTGATACCTCCTTCTCGGCAACGCCTGCCACGCCGCTCATCCTCTCCTTCAGCAGCCTCACAAACTCTTCACCAACAGGCTCCATAAAATACACATTCAGCACTTTCTCGTCATCTGTCAAATCAAGATACGCCATAGCAGTGAAATCAAGGATTCTTTTCGCATTCTCCTGAATACTCTCGACGACCGCTTTCGTAGAAAGTTCATCCAAAGAGGGACGCGAAAAAAGAGTGCCGAGAAGTTCGACTCCGCCCGATAGCCGTGCCAAATGCAACCTCCTATTCTCGGACTCCTTGGCGGATGTAATGTCCTCCAAAAGAAGGAGAAAATTCCCCCCACACGCCTTTTCCTCTGAAAGAGGAATGATTCTTATTGCGAAATATCTTTTGCTGCTTCCTTCTTCAACTGAAATTTCGTTTACTTCAGCCTCTCTCTTCCCTTTTAACATCTTTGCAATCTTCTCCTTCAAAAGTGTAATGGAAGGCTTCTCCTCAAAACTCTGAAATAACCCTTTTTCGCCCAGTTCATTCCGCTTTTTACCAAGAAGTTCGCAGAACCGTTGATTGCAGATATTGATTTTCCCCTCAGGCGTGACCATGGCGACAGCAGTAGGGATGTTCTCCAAAAGCAGTTCGTGGAACAAAAATGCGCACTGAATGGCAGAAGTCGCCTCTCTTACTAACTCGTCCCGTATCCTCTTCTCTTCTTCCGCCTTCCGCTTACTGGTCGTTTCGGAAAGATATCCTGCAATCAAAGCGGATACATAGAAGAAGGCAAACCACAAGAGTGAGGAGACACTGATTGGACTGGATGTTTGAGGCGAAAAAATAGCCAAACCGTAGGCTAATGCTCCTGCAAAAGTGGCCAGAAAAGTCAAAGGAAGCCTCTTCAAAAGTGTGGCAACGAGGATTGTAATGAAATAGGGCATAACGAGAACAAGAGTCTTGGAAGGAACGGGAGTGACAAGAATGAGAAGAGATGTGACGCTTATGTCCAGTAAAAAACCGATTCCAGCGAAAAGAGTGAAAAATCGCTCAAAAAGCGAGTTGGGCAGGAGAAGAAGGAAAAGATTGTAGACGATGATTGAGACAATAATTAGATAGGAGAGAAGGGTGTAAACTGTATGGAGATTCTGATAATGGATGAGCGCCCATGCGCAGGCGAGAAGCAGAAAACGGAACACTACAAAAGCGTTCTTCGGAGTCTTTAACAACCGCTTTTCTCCTAAATACATTGTGCTTGTCTTCATCAAACACTTAAATCAATTATATTATATAAAGACGATACGCACTTGGCAACAAGTTGTAACGCAACCTTATCATTACTATGCTGCCTTCATGACTTTGGTAGGGATAAGGTTTTTTTCTGATTATCGACGAATCATTTGCTTTTATCCTTGTGGAGAGTAAAAATAAATAATGATTAAAGGGTCTTTGAGAAAGGAAGATTATGCCGTTTAAAGAGGATGTTGAGAAGATTCTTGCTGAGGTGGTTCACCCTGCGCTTCAATCACACGGCGGCGGAGTGGAACTGCTTGAGACGGACGAGAAAGAGGGAATCGTTAAGGTACGCCTCATTGGCGCCTGCTACGGCTGAGCCGGTGCGCAACTTACGCTCAAGGGCTTTATTGAGCGTGAACTTAAGAGAAGGCTTCCTTCAGTTAAAAGAGTTGATGCTACTTTCTAAGGGTACGCCTTAATGAGCCAAATCCTCTACTCCATCTGGCAACTTCTTTGCCAGATGGCACCATATTTATTGTTTGGCTTTCTGCTCTCTGCCATCCTCTATGCCATTTTCCCTCCTTCTATCATCATCCGCTACACCGGTAAGGGGATAAAATCAATATTTGTCGCCTCTTTCATCGGCGCCCCTCTTCCTCTCTGTTCCTGCTCGGTGCTTCCTATGGCACTGACTCTTAAACAAAGAGGCGCATCACCAGGCGCTACCGCCTCTTTCCTCATCGCTACCCCCATTACAAGCGTCGACTCCATCGCCGTAACATACGCCTTCTTCGGAGCACTCTTCGCCACATACCGAGTCGTCGCCTCTCTTATCATCTCCATCATCGTCGGAATCACAATCCACTTCTTCTCTCATTCGACTCACACAGCCGCAACCGCTCAAAACCTCCCTTGCCAGTACTGCGACCTCCTCACAGAACATAAACACAGACTGAAGGAGCGCCTCTTAAAAGGTTTCTTCTACGGTTTCTTCAAACTCCCATCCGAAATCGACAGATGGATTCTTCTCGGCATTCTGATAGGAGGAATCCTCTCCGCACTCCTCCCAGCAGATATTGTCTCACAATACGCCGGTAAAGGGTTACTCCCTCTCTTCATAATGCTTGGCGTGGGTATCCCTCTTTATGTCTGCTCTACCGGCAGTACTCCCCTTGCTGCTGCACTCGTCTCCAAAGGATTCTCCCCCGGCTCCGCTCTGGTGTTCCTACTCGTCGGACCTGCTACCAACATCGCCGCTCTTCTTTCTCTCTGGCGCATCCTCGGCAGAAAATTCGTCCTCCTGTACCTGCTCTCCCTTATGCTCTCCACATTATTTGTCGCTTACTTCTACGACGCAATCTTTAAAACAAAAGTGACTTCTCAGCAAGCCTCCTTGCCCTGCCACGCTACCGTCTCAGAACCCCTCTTCAACCAGTTAAGCGGCATATCTCTCCTTCTCCTCCTTCTAATCATTCACATTGTCAGTGTGTTTAGAAGGAGAGAGGGGAAGGAAGAAACTTCCCTTCCTTGCGCCTGCGGGGAACATCATACCGCAGGCGCAACTGATACAGAAATATCGGTACCGGATATGAAATGCAAAGCGTGCGAAGCGGCAGTGACTCTTGCGCTCAAGAGTATCAAAGGCGTGGAAAATGTGAAGGTTGATATTCTGAACAAAATCGTCAAAATTCATCATAAAGATGAGGTTTCAAAAGAATCTCTTCTTACCGCACTCAGACAGGCAGGTTATCAGCCCCGCGAAAAGGATTCGTAACTCACTATTTCACTCAAAGGCTTCCTTGAAGGGACGGCGGGGCTTTTATCCGGCTCCCCGATGGGAATAAGGCAGACTGTTTCATATCCCTGCGGTACTTTCAATACTTCGCTCGCTGCCTTGTGGTCGAAAAGCCCTACTATGACCGAGCCAAGCCCTAGCGCATAAGCCGCAAGACAGATGTTCTGCGTCGCAAGCGCAGAGTCAAACATATACCAGTCGCGAGACTCTACTCTCTCTCCTTTCTTGTAACCTGCTAATCCGTGCTTCGCAACAACCGCTATGCAGAACGAGCACTGAGCGAATACCCCTCTCGCAGGGTTTGTGGGCGGAAGAGTCTCTCCAAGTTTGAGGAGAATCTCTTTCGTGCGCACAACAACATAACGAGCACACTGTGAGTTCGCCCAAGAAGGTGCCCACCGCGCCGCATCGAGAATCTTCTCAACAATAGAGTCCTCTACTTCCCTCTCTTTGAAACTCCTTATACTTCTCCTTCCCTTTATCGCCTCAAAAACATCCATTCTAAAACTCCTTAAAAATTATTTTGCCTCTTTTGCCATCTCCACCCTGTTTTTGCCCGCTGCCTTCGCAGTGTAAAGCGCACTATCCGCCCGCCCTAAAAACTTCTTCGCACTTTCACCAGGAATGTATTCCGCTACGCCTGCGCTCGCCGTCACATTCACTCCGCTCTTCCCAATCACAGCAGGAACCTCGTTACGCAACGCAACCAGAAGCCTCTCCGTTTTCTTGTACGCATCAATCAACGGAGTCTCAGGCATCACAGCCACAAACTCATCTCCACCAAAACGACATACAGCATCAGTCGTCCGCGAAGAACGATGCATAAGCGAAGCAATCGCCCTTAAAACAGCATCTCCAACAGAATGCCCCCAACTGTCGTTTATCTCCTTCAGGTTGTCCAAATCCAATATTATCAAGGAGAGCGGATGAGCATATCTCCGCGAGCGCTCCATCTCACTCAACAGAAACTTGTCAAAATATCTCCGATTATAGACACCTGTCAACTCGTCAACAATGGATTGCTTCTCCACTTTCTTGTAAAGACGCAAGTTAACCAACGCCATAGCGATGACATCCGCAATCGTCTCTAAAAGGTTCCTTTGCTCGTTATGCACCGCTTTCTCCTTCTCAAACAGAGCAAACTCCTCGGTCTCAAAAAACACCTGCATCACACCAGGTGTCTGCTTATAAGCCTTCAGCAGAACCAACACCTCCCCTTTCTTCTCTCGCACCTTTTCTCCACGGTAGAAACGAGCGATTCGAGCAGACGATTCGATGAGAAAAGCAGGCTCCTTCCTCTCTTTAAGCCCCATCGGAATCAATCTGCTCCCGTATTGGATATAAAAAACTGCACTCTTATAGTTGAACGCTGTCCTGTCGGTTAAAAGTGAAGAGGCTTTCTCGAAGAACTCCCTTTCACTCTTTACCTTCAATAGTCTCGTCGCAAGAAGAGGCACATTCTTCAACTTCTCCGTCAATTGATAGATTCGCAAAGAAGATTTTGCTATCTCCATAGCCTTCTGCCTCTGCACCTCTATCTGCTTCTCCAGTTGCTTCTGCAACCGCTTCTTGTTCGTAATATCACGCACCGAGCCGATACGTACCTCTTTCCCTTCTAATACAGTGTTGTGAACGGAAATCTCACAAAAACGACGCCGTC
>JAOAAR010000064.1 GCA_026418755.1 Planctomycetota bacterium | reverse complement strand
CTCTATGGGCTGCTGGTTCGTATGCAGAACAAAACGATACTCTTTATCGAACGATTTTTGGAGACGGCAAAGTTTTGTTCCAGGTGATTGAGGAGACACAAAGGACAAGAGAGGTTGCTCCTCCTCCGAGAACAGTCGCTGCAGAACCATACAGAGGCTTCGGAATGGCGCGTGCAGTGTTCGGATTCAGACTCGGCGGTTTCTTCGTCACAGATGCATATGGCGAAGAACCAGACCCGGACGCTTCCTTCGGACTCCTTTTCCGCTCTCCTTTGGGAGGCTACTACCGCCTTGGTAGAATAGAGATAGCGTTCGACACCAATATCTATAAGATGAGACACGATTATTCTGCTCCCATCACAGACCTGTATGAGCGGTATTACGAAGTGACAATCTCTTATATCGGCTACATTCCTGGTCATGATGTTACGCCCAACCTTTACTGGGGTATAGGATTCGGCTACGGTAACAACATGATGAGGGCTGAAACAGCAACAACCACAGCCGAGGAGAACTGGGGCAGCGCAGTCTTCGTTCTCCGTTTGGGCTGGGACACCCTCGAAGGACTGTTTTTCGAAATCTCACAGCACTGGCTGCTCAGCGATGACACTTACATCGACTCTCTCTTTCAGATAGCCATAGGTTTATACTTCTGAAGAGAGGTTTTCGACAAAAGGGGTTACGGCGGCGCTTTCAAGCGCCGCTTCCATTTGGGGATTAAAGCGCCGTCGTCCTGTGTCTTCCTTCGGCGCAGTTATGTAAACAGACTTCCGCGCTCTTGTCACCGCAACATGGAGTAACCTTCTCTCTTCATCCTCTATCCTTTTTCTCTCCCTTTCCTCTAACTTTTCATAGGATGGATGCTTTGTATTATCGTAAGGAAGGTGTGCCACTACAACCCCGTCTCCATCCTCTCCTTCAAAGTCAAGAAAGATTTGAGGCATCTTGTTGTTCTTCTCCGTCACATCGAAAAGCAACACGACATCAAACTCGAGTCCTTTGGCAGCATGCATCGAAAGGAGTTTCACCTTCCCGTATTTGACATACGGATTCGATTGAGGCTCGTTCGCTCTTCTCTTGTGCATCCTCTCAAGATATTCTGCAAACTCGAGCGGACTGTAAATCTGTCGTGAAGATTGGAACTGAATCGCCTTCTCAAAAATGCGCTCGAAATTCGCAACCTCTTCCTCATCTTTTACGCCTACGATGCAAACCGCCTCCTTGAGAAGCGCGGGTATGCTCATATTCTTCCCTCTGCCGATTCTCTCCGCAACAGGCAGAAGCCTTCCCAGTTTTTCAGAGAAACTTCCTTTCAACTTACACACATCTTCGAACGAAAAATTCTCGTCCAGATGAGAGAGAAGGGCGAGTTCTGGAGGGGTTAATTGGAACGGATGCCTTGCCAGAACTCGTGCGAGAGCGCTCTTTGTAAGGTGACCTGAAAAGATTCTGAGCCATTGCGCTACATCAAGAACAACATCCGAATCATAAATACTCTTTGCAAGCGAAATATATGGCACCCTCTCTTTCTTCAATGCCACTTCGACGCCCTTCAACTGTTCTTTTCCTCTGGCGAGAACCGCTATTTCATCCAGGCTGACTCCTTCTTGTTTCAGTTTCATTACAGTCGCCGCGACAAAGCGGGCTTGCTCTTCCTTCTTTCCGAAGAAAGTGAAGATTCGCTTCTCCGCCGCTGGTGGGCGATCTGGATTCCTCAAACGGCTTTCAGGAAATATCACATCATCAGTGTCAGA
Organism: Planctomycetota bacterium; assembly: GCA_026418755.1. Classification (GTDB taxonomy): domain Bacteria; phylum Planctomycetota; class SKW154; order SKW154; family SKW154; genus SKW154. The sequence continues at coordinate 6,762 of JAOAAR010000064.1, read as the reverse complement.
ACCTCTTCTGCCGTCGTTTATGAGCCTGTTACCTAACAGAAGAATCTCGTTGAAGGAGCGAAAATTGGAGTCCAGCCTCCGTTCATCTCCTGCAAGCGAGGAGAGAATCTCGGGATGCGCTCCGCGCCAAGTGTAGATTGACTGCCTCACATCCCCTACTACCGTCACATTCTTCAAACCTTCCTGCGCCACCAACTTCAACAACTTCTGCTGTGTCCTGTCTGTGTCCTGATACTCGTCAACAAGTATGTATTGATAAAACTCTCTTACCCTGCTCCGAATCTCATCTTTCTCCTCAAGAAGTGCAATCGCTTTCAAAATGAGGTCGTCATAGTCTATCGCCTCTGTCTCCTTCTTTATCTCCTCATATCCTCTCCACACCATAAGAGAGAGTTCCAACAGTTCTGTCCTGTACCGTCTGTGGTGGTCATCGCTCTCTCTCTTAATAGCGTCCCTTGCTCTTTTTTCGAACTCATCTATTGACAAAGCAGACTTGCGCGCTTCTTCCATCAACCTGATTACCTTTTCATACTCGTTTCCGAAACTTGCCACAGTTATGAACTCAAAACCGAGTCTTTGTGAAAGAATTTTCTCCTGAACCTTTCCCCATAAAAGTAAGTCCTGCTCGCCGTCCGAAAGAACAGTAAACTCCTCCGGCAACTCCGCCTCCTCCCGAAATCTTCTAAGAAGATGATTACAGAAGGAATGAAAAGTGAAAACAGATGAACACTCTGCACCTGTGTAGTTCGCTTTCTTAAGGGCATGGGCAAGTCTTCCTCTCATCTCTCCCGCCGCATAGTCAGTGAATGTCACACACAAGATTCTTTCCGGGTCAAGCCCTCTCTTAATCACAAGAAACAGAAACCTCCCCACAATCACTTGCGTCTTTCCTGTCCCCGCACCTGCAACAACTTTCTGGAGCCTGTGACTCGATGCTCCTACCGCTTCTCTTTGCTGTTCTGTGAATCTCACCCCTAATATGCTCTCTATCCCTGCCACTTCATCGTTCATCACTCATTTCCCTTTCAGTGATAATCCTTCCGTCTGACAGAACCATTATAGCGCCGTAGACATCTGTCTCTAATATCTCTTTCTTTTCAACTCTAAGCGGTAGTTCACGCGCCAAACCACTGACTATAAACTTTTTGGCGCCAATAACCTCTGTAAACTCGTCCAGAAGCGGCTGATTCGCCCCATGATGCGGCAACTGCAAAACCTCTGCACGCGGAACCCAACCTGACACAATCATCGCACCTATCCCTTCGTTCTCCATATCACCAGTCAGAAAAACATTCACAGCCTCACCTAACTCCACAACGATTCCAAGCGAGAGATTATTATTCTTAAGAATCTTCCTCCCAAAGAGTTCATCCGTCACAGGTGCTACAACCTTAATCCTACTTCCAATTTTTGACGGCACTTTCACTACCCCGACTGCTATTTTACATCCTTTCAAGTTTTTAAGGAGTTTTTCTCCGTCGGCATCTCTTTCAAAATGCTCACTCACAAAAACCTTTCTGACAGAGATTCGTTTTAAGAGCCCCAACAGACCATTTGTGTGGTCGTTGTCAGGATGAGACAGAAACACAGCGTCAATTCTGTAAACTCCTCTCCTCAACAGTTCTCTTGCGACGAACTCCCCGGTAGAGTCTCCATATCTGGCGCTTCCGCAGTCGTAAAGAAATATCCCCTCATCAGTCTTTACAAGCACCGCCATCCCCTGTCCCACAGGCAGAAAAGTTATAGAATTTTGTAAGATTCCTCTGCCTGATATTTTGCCTCCCAGAATCCAGAACGACAGAGCAGCAAGGGTCAGGACGATGAAATGGCGAGCCGTGAGAAATTGGAATGCTTCTCTTAACCTTGCTGCAGCCAGCGCTATAATTCCGTAGAAGAAAAAAACTGAAAAGAGACTAATCTCTGGAATCCATCTATTCGGGATGAAAGTGTGTAATCCCAAAGAATCGACCATTTCTGTCAATTTGCAAGCGGCGGCGAAAAAGATGCTGAATATGTGTGCGAGCAGTTTTGCGAGAAAAAGACTGAGAGGAAGAAGCGCAAGAATCAGGATACCGATGGCGAGCGTTAAGTAAAAAAGAGGAAGAGCCAGTATGTTTGCGAGAGGAGAGCCGTAAGGGAGAATGCGGAAATAGTAACCGGTGAGCGGCTGTGCGCACAAATACGCCACGAGTGCAATAAAAACCGTTCTCCAGAGAAATGTGAAGAATCTTTCCTTTAAGGGGAGTGATTGCAGATGATATCCTTTCAACTCAAAGAGAAGATATTTTCTGTCGAGATAGGTTTTTCTGAAGAGCGGATATAGAGCCACAATTCCAGCGAAGGTGATGAAAGACAACTGAAAGGATAAACTCATAACATCGAGAGGGCGGGTCAGAAGAACAACCGCCAATGCGGTGCCAGTTGTGTTAAATCCGTCTCCTTTACGACCGAGCAGGATTCCGAAGAGGTAGACCAAAGCGACGACGAGAGCGCGGAACAATGATGGGCTCATCCCACCGATAAAGAAATACAAGACGCTTGCACAGATGACGATTGTGAGGGAGATTCGTCTTTTTGCCAGCAGTTTCTGGGCAGCGGTTCCGACGAAAAGCGCCAAAAACATCAGATGGGTTCCGGAGATAGCCAATATATGAGATAGCCCTGTATTCCGAAACTGTTCTGTTAAATCAGAGGAGATTGCGCTTCTTTCGCCTATTAGAATCGCTTTTGCGAAGTTCGCCGCATCTTCTCCTTTTTTGTCATCGGAGAATAAGGTCTTGAGATGTCTTTCTAAGGAGGCTCTTATAGACAAAAGAGAAAATCCACCATCACGCCGTTCGATGAAGTCTTTCTCCGCTGCTGTCAAAACCGCTACTATCCCCTGATACCAGAGGGTTGAGTTTCTCTCAACTTCTCGGATTCTTGCCCTGAATCTCAACACATCTCCACATTCTAACCCTCCGATTCCGCTCAACCGTACCAACGCCCGTATACTTGTTTTGTGCTCTCTTCCTTCACATTCATACCGCATAATGCTCATCACAATCTTATGGACCTCTGTATCGCTCTCTCCATAAGTTCTTCTTCCGTGAAAAAGGATTCTCTCGACTCTTCCTTCAAAATTTATCTTGTGGGTGCTGAACTTGCGTCCCGCTTCTGCAAGAGTTCTATCGAGTGTTGGTAGCCTTAGATGTGCATTTACAGCGAACAGGGCAGAAGAGACCGTAACGAGCAAGATTCGCACATTTCGGAGTCTGAATGCTAAAATAGAGATACAACCAACCCCTGTTATGAAAACCAGAAGGGGAAGCCAATTAAGATGTATTCCTATGAGGGAGCCTATCACCGCTCCGCCGCCGATATATAGCATTCGCCTCAATCTATTGGTCCTGTCAGTTCTTCCTCATTATACCGCTATGCGGTGGCTCTCTTGCAGTTTTTCTGTTCTGTCTTCTACTTCACCTGTTTTAGTAAGAAGAGTTTGAAATCAGGAAAAAGTGCGAATACACTTTTCTTCACTTAAGGTGGCTCTTATGAGAACAGGAATCTTTATCTGTCATTGTGGCGAAAACATAGCAGGCGGGGTGGACATTGAAAAGTTGAAAGGGAATCTCGCTGCATTAGGCGGATTCGTCGTGTGTGTTGAGGAATATCGTTACCTCTGCTCGCAGGGCGGACAGAATCTCATCCGCGACAAGATAAAGTCTCTGAATCTTGAAAGGGTGGTTGTGGCTGCTTGCTCACCTTCTCTTCATTCGGAACTGTTCCGCGAGGTTGCAGAGAATGCGGGATTAAGCGGCGATTTTCTCGTTCGGGCGAACATCAGAGAACAGGTCTCGTGGGTTCACCCAGAAGAGAAGGGAGCGGCGACGGAAAAGGCGGAGCGGATAATAAAGGCGATGGTATCGTTTGTCCAACAGAACAAAACTGTAAAGAGACGGAGTTTCAATATAGAGAAAACGGCATTGGTTGTAGGAGGCGGTATAGGTGGAATCTCAGCCGCGCTTATGATTGCAGACGCAGGATACAAGGTCGTTCTGCTTGAAAAGTCTCCTTCGATTGGTGGTAATATGGCGAGACTGTCCGAGACATTCCCTACCCTTGATTGTGCCCAGTGCATTCTCACACCGAGAATGAGCGCAATAGCAAGCCACAAGAACATAGAACTCCTCACCCTCTCAGAAGTAGAGTCTGTAGAAGGGTTTGTCGGCAATTTCAGAGTGCGAATCAGAAAACACCCTCGCAGTGTGAGTGTTACAAAGTGCATTGGCTGCTTTGAGTGCGTTCGAAAATGCCCTGTGGAAGTCAAAAGCGAGTTTGAAAGAGGACTTGCCGAGCGAAGGGCGATATATATACCTTTTCCACAATCTGTGCCAAACGCACCTGCAATCGACAGAAATGCTTGCAGGTGGTTTGCGGGAAAGAGATGTGGTCTCTGTGCGAAAGTCTGTCCTGTTAAATGCATCAGTTACAGTGAAGAGGAAGAGATTGTGGAGAGGCGTGTGGGTGCAATCATAGTGGCAACGGGTTACGAGACTTATCCAAAGGAGAATTTGCGTTATTATAGAGCAGGCGGAATCAGTAATGTGGTCGATGGGCTCACCTTTGAGAGGATTCTTTCGGCGTCGGGTCCTACGGCAGGAAAGATAGTCTGTCCGTCGGATGGCAGAACGCCTGAGACGGTAGTTTTTGTTCAGTGCGCAGGTTCGAGAGATAAGAACCATCTCGAGCATTGTTCGAAAATCTGCTGTATATACACGGCGAAGCAGGCTCTCCTTACGAAGAAGCGGATTCCTAACTCTTCCGTCTATGTCTTTTACATTGATGTGCGAACATCAGGCAAAGGGTACGAAGAGTTCTATTTACGGGCACAAGATGAAGGAGTGGTCTATATACGCGGAAAAGTGACAGAATTGAAGGAGCGGGAGGGAAAGGTGATTCTGCGAGCGGAGAATACTTTGGGCGGGGGCATCCTTGAAGTGAGTGCGGATTTGGTTGTTCTTGCGACAGGGATGAGGGGTTCAAGCGATTCTATACCTCTTGCTTCTGCCTTGAAACTGCCGCTCGACAAGGCGAACTTTTACAGAGAGGTACATCCCAAACTGAAGCCTTCGGAGAGTCCTGTTGCTGGAATCTATCTTGGAGGTTGTGCGCAGGCGCCACGGGATGTTCAAGACACAATTGCGCATTCGCAAGCAGCAGCATCTCAAGCATTACTCCTCTTTTCTCTTCCAGCGCTCATTCGCACCGAGCCAGCCGCTTATGCGGACCCCGATACCTGTACGGGCTGCGCTCTCTGTACCGAAATATGCGCATATAAAGCCATCTCTATTGACGAGAAGAGGAAAGTGGCGGTGGTTGACGAAGCGCTATGTGAAGGATGTGGCGCATGCTCCGCTGTCTGTCCTTCCTCCGCGGTAACTCTTGCGAACGCTACTCCAGCGCAGGTTCTTGAAAGTGTTCGTAATTTTGTTGTCTGATGTTAAGGTCTGCTATGAAGAGGAGAGTGTTGATAGTTGGTGGCGGTGTGAGTGGCTTGACAGCGGCTGATGTGATGAATTCATTAGGAACTTCCGTCACAATAGTCGAGCGCAGACCTGTTCTCGGCGGGATTCTATGCGACTTGCGCAGGCAGGTGCCGGGAGACAATTGCAGGTTCTGTACTGTTGCAGAATCAGCGGATGGCTGCCTCCGTGTCGCCGCTAAAAAGTTGGGCTCTATTGAAACGCTTACCGAAACTGGGATAACAGGCGTAAAAAAGAGGAGAAGAGGCGGTTTTACAGTAACGCTTAACAACAGGGAGGGAGAAGAAGTAGACCGAGAGTTCGATTCCATTCTTCTGGCAACGGGCGTGAGTGAACTTTGTTCTGAAGAAGAGTTGAAGGAGTTCGGATATGGCGGTGGAAAAGATGTTTTGACGGCTTTAGAGTTTGAGAGAATGTGCATTGCGGTAAATGATGGGCGGGCAAAGTTCGTTCGTTCTGATGGGATGCCAGTCCGTTCGGTTGCGTTTATCGGCTGTGTCGGCAGTCGTAACAAAAGTAGGAGATACTGCTCAGCAACCTGCTGCTCTTATACACTGCGGCAGTTCAATGCCCTCAAGCAGGCGGCAGAGATTGAAAACGCAAAATTCTTCTTAATGGATTTGCGACTTACAGACAAACGGATGTGGAATTATGCGAGAAACATGCTTGAGAGAGGACTTGATTTGGTACGGTGTAGGTTAACAAAAGTCGAACGAGGAGAAGAATCCGTTTTATTGCGTTACGAGAGCGACAGGGACGGAATAAAGACCGAAAGTTTTGATTTGGTTGTTTTGATGACCGCGCAGGTTCCCGACAAAGAGGTGCAGAAAAAGTTTTCCCCTCTCGGTGTGGGATTTGACGAGAATGGGTTTGTAGTGACAAAAGGAGGTGCGGCAACGGATGTGAAAGGAATCTTTGCTTGTGGCTGCGCCACAGGACCCAAAAGCATATCAGAGAGTGTAATAGATTCCCTTTCTGCATCTGCCGATATCGCTGAATACCTGTCTCTTAAAACGGAAGGAACGGTGGTGGTGTTCGGTGGTGGCGTTGCTTCACTCTCCTCATCAATTGCTCTATCAAGACTGGGATTGAGAGTGGAACTCGTGCAGAACCAGAGTACTAAAACAAGGACTCTAACTGACGAGGAGAAGAAATTGTGGGACAGACTGGCTCGTGATGTGAATCGGACTGGTTCTATAACTATTCACGAGGAAGCGAAGATAGAAAGTGTTAGAAG
>JAOAAR010000063.1 GCA_026418755.1 Planctomycetota bacterium | reverse complement strand
TCAGAACCGCGAGTGCGCCTGGGACAAGATTGTTAAGCGTTCAACTGAGTTGGGGCGTGCCCATTTGTTAGAGACTCCTGTAAGTGCAAAGAACTGGCAACTGCCGCAATTGGACAAGAGAGTCTATTGACGGCTTTTTGAGGTGTAGGAGAAGGGAATAGGAGAAGATAAAGATGGGCGATGGAGAGGTTACGAGCAGACTACAAAAGTTGCTTGAGAGTGGAGAGTTTGTTGTGACAGGCGAGTGTGGTCCGCCGAAAGGCGCTGACCGCTCTGTGATTGAGAAGAAAGCCCAGTATTTGAAAGGCAATGTGGATGCTGTGAATGTGACTGATTGTCAAACCGCTGTTGCGCGTTTGAGTTCGTTTGCGACTAGTTTACTCCTTAAAGAAAAGGGTATTGAGCCGAATTTGCAGATGACTTGTCGCGACAGGAACAGAATCGCTATGGTGGCGGATTTATACGGGGCATCAGCGTTAGGGATTCATAATCTTTTGTGTCTTACTGGTGACCATCAGAAGTTCGGCAACTTTCCGACTGCGAAAGGAGTTTATGATTTGGACAGCGTCTCGCTGATTGCAATGGTTAAAAAAATGCGAGATGAAGGAAAGACTTTAACAGGAGAGGAGATTGAAGGTAAGCCGTATTTCTTCATCGGGGCGGCGGAGAACCCGTTTGCCGACCCGCTTGAGTTCCGCCACATCCGCCTGAAGAAAAAGATTGATGCAGGATGTCAGTTTATTCAGACCCAGTGCATTTACGATATACCGAGATTCAAGGAATGGATGAAGCGCGTGGTTGACAGCGGTTTGCACAAGAGATGTTATATTCTTGCGGGGGTGACTCCGCTTAAGTCGGTCGGGATGGCGAAGTATATGGCGACATCTGTTCCTGGAATGACTGTTCCTGATTCATACATTGAGCGGCTAAAGGCGGCACCGAAAGATAAACGAGAGGAAGAAGGGATAAAAATCTGTGTTGAGCAAATCCAGGAACTGCGAGAAGTGGAAGGAGTAGCAGGGATTCATTTGATGGCGATTGAATGGGAAGAGAAAGTACCCGAAATAATGGCGCAGGCGAAACTTTTGCCTCGCCCTGAGGTGAAGTGAGAGGGGGATATGCGGTATGGAAGTGGTCTCTCCGTTTCTCGACGGACGGGATATGATAAAAGAGGCGGGTGGAGATGTGTTCCGCCTCTGTTATCAGTGCGGCACTTGCACGGGCTTATGTCCGTGGAATCGTGTGAGTGCTCTTAATATCAGGCGGGCGATGCACGAGGCAGCGTTAGGCGTTCTGAACATAGAAGCGAATGACAACTGGCTCTGTGTGGGATGTAATATGTGTGTTCAGAGATGTCCGCGTGGGGTGAAGATTATAGACTTCTGGCGCTCTTTAAGGCGGATTATGGTTGAGAGTCAGATGGTGCCGGTTGATTTGCGAAGGGCATTGAGTTCTATAGCGACTGATGGGAATCCGTATGTCGGTGAGCGGAAACTACGCGCCGACTTCATAAAAAACATTAGAATCAAGCCGTTTGAACCGACGATGGAGTACTATCTTTTCGTCTGTTGTGCTGCTGTTTATGATTCTCTGACTCAATGTATGGCGCAGGCTCTTGTCAGTCTGCTTGAGGCTGCAGGGCTCAGTTTTGGTGCGGTTGCCGAATCAGAGGTCTGCTGTTGTGAGGCTGCGCGGAAGGCAGGCGCAGAAGACCTGTTTCAGTCCTGCGCGCAGCAGAACATAGAAACATTCAAGACTGCGGGTGCGAAAAGAATCATTACCATTTCGCCGCATTGTTACTGGACATTCAAGAATGAATATACTGAATTGGGTGCTGACTTCGAGGTCTTTCACTACACAGAGATTTTGGCTGATTTGCTGAAAAAAGGAAGGCTCAAAGCGAAGGCTGAAAAGCCCTTGAAGGTCGCATATCACGACCCGTGTTATTTGGGGCGTCATAGTGGAATCTACGATGTGCCCCGTGAGGTACTGCGGGCTGCAGGTTATGACTTGGTGGAGATGGAAGAGGAACGGGAGGGGGCGCTATGCTGCGGCGGTGGCTCAGGAAGAATCTGGATGGACACAAAGAAAGGAGAGAGGTTCGCCGACATTCGGGTGAATCAGGCTTCTGCCGTCGGGGCACAAGTGTTAGCGGTCGCTTGCCCATATTGTTATGCGAACATGGCGGATAGCATAATCACAGAGAACAAGGAAGGAATCTTGCGCTGCGCAGACATTTCGCAACTACTTAAAGAGGCGTTGTAAGGGAGAATGTATGGGAGAAGGGGGAAAAGAGCCTAGGATAGGAGTTTTTGTCTGCCACTGTGGGGCGAACATAGCGCAGACAGTGGATGTTGAATCCATAGCAGAACGAGCGAAGAGTTTACCTGGGGTTGTGGATGCGAAAGTTACTGTTCAGATTGAGGGGGCATTGAAATGAGTTTTGAACCGAAATTACTTGGGTTTCTCTGTAACTGGTGTGCTTATGCAGGGGCTGACCTCGCTGGTGTCTCTCGAATGAAATATCCGCCGAACTTACGAATCATACGGATTATGTGTACAGGAAGACTCGACCCGCAGATGGTTCTGAAAGCGTTTGCTGAAGGCGCAGATGGCGTCTTCATTGGGGGTTGACATCTTGGTGAGTGTCATTACCTGGACGGTAATGCAAATGCTATGCGGCGCGTAGAACTTCTGAAAAGCCTTTTGCCGCAGTTTGGCATTGAGCCTGCTAGACTCCGTTTAGGATGGGTCTCTGCCTCAGAGGGAGAGAAGTTCACGCGCGAAGTAACGGAGTTTACAGAAGAGGTTCGTTCATTGGGACCTCTTAAAAGATATGAGTTGTCCAAATAGGAGCGAAGAGATGGCGAAGCCTAAAGTTGCGGTTTACTGGTCGGCGGCGTGTGGTGGTTGCGATGTGAAAGTGCTTGATACGAATGAGAAGATTCTTGATATCGCTGCTGCGGTGGATTTGCTCTTCTGGCCCATAGCACTCGACTTCAAATACAAGGATGTGGAAGAGATGGCTGACCGCGAGATTGACCTATGCATCATCAACGGCGGTATTCGTAACTCCGAGCAGGAACATATAGTCAAACTTCTGCGCCGCAAATCAAAGGTTGTCGCTGCGCTTGGTGCCTGCGCCATTTCGGGGGGGATTCCGGCCCTTGCGAATCTTTATGATGCGCAGTCTATTCTTGATTATGTCTATCATAAAACCACTTCTATTGACAACTTCCAAGGACCACTTCCACAGCCAGAGTATGATGCTCCAGAAGGAAGACTCACTATCCCGAAATTCTACGACTCTGTTTTTGCCCTTGACCAGATGATTGATGTACAGTACTACATTCCAGGCTGTCCACCGCCACCCTCGCTTATCGTCAAAGCACTCACCGCATTTCTCCAAGGAACTCTTCCGCCCCCACCTGCAACGGTTGCTGGTGAAGGAAGCGTCTGCGACGAGTGCCCTCGTGAGCGCAACCGTGAAGCGAAAGTGAAAAAATGGAAACGCATCGCACAGTTCACTCCTCCCGCCGATACAAAAAAGTGCCTGCTCGATGAGGGATTTTTCTGTTTGGGACCTGCAACTCAGGCAGGTTGCGAAGCCCTCTGTATCAAAGCAAATATTCCTTGTGAAGGATGTATGGGTAAACCACAAGGAGTGACCGACAGAGGCTCAAAAATGCTTTCTTATATAGCATCCCTTACGGATGCAAGTACGGAGGAGGAGGCAAAGAAAATATTGAATGATGTGGTAGACCAAGCAGGTCTTTTATACCGTTTTGATTTACCGAAGAGTCTGATTGGAGGGAGGCGTAAGGAATGAAGAGTGTTAAGAGTATGCAGAGAATCTCCATTGACCCTATTACGAGGCTTGAAGGACACGGTAAGATTGAGATTTTTTTGGACGAGAACGGTGAAGTAGTGAACGCTTACTTTCAGGTGCCTGAACTGCGCGGATTTGAGAAATTCTGTCAGGGGCGCCCTGTCGAAGAACTCGCTCGCATTGTTCCGCGTATATGAGGGGTCTGACCCGGTGCGCATCATATGGCTTCGGGTAAAGCCATAGATAATGTGTATCGGGTGACGCCGCCGTCGGCGGCGAAAAAACTGCGCGAACTCAACTACTGTGCGCATATAGTCCATAGCCATATAGCGCATTTCTACGCGCTTGCCGCTCCTGATTTCGTAGTCGGTCCTACTGCATCGTCTAAGGAGCGTAACATATTAGGAGTCATCCAGAAAGTCGGCACAGAAGCAGGACTGAAAGTCATTAACGCTCGCGCTGCTGCTCAAAGAGTCCAACAAATTCTCGGCGGACGCGCCACACACCCGGTCTCTAACATTCCAGGCGGAGTCTCCCGCCGTCCAACTAAGGAAGAGGCAGACGAAATCAAAAAAATCTCTAAAGATTCTGTCGCTTTCGCCGAGTGGTCTCTCCAACTTTTCGATACGGTAGTGCTGAAAAACAAGTCTTATGTCGAGACTATTCTCTCAGACACCTATACTATCGAAACGAAGTATATGGGGCTTGTTGATGAGAAAAACCGTTTGAATTTCTATGACGGTGTAGTCAGAGTGGTTGACGAGAAGGGCAAAGAAATCGTCAAATTTGCGCCGTCAGATTACCTCTCCCATATTGCTGAACATACCGAGCCTTGGACCTACATTAAGTTTCCGTATCTCAAAAAATACGGCTGGAAAGGACTTACTCTTGGAGAAGATTCAGGAATCTACCGTGCCGCCCCACTTGCCCGCTTCAATGTCTCTGATAGCCTTGCTACACCAAAAGCACAAGAGCATTTCATCCGTTTCTTCGAGACTCTTGGCGGTAAACCTGTCCATAACACGCTTGCTAACCACTGGGCGCGCCTCATTGAACTCCTTTACGCAGCAGAGCGAATGGTCGAACTCTCGAACGACAACGAAATTTTAAGCGATAACATACGAACAATTCCTACTGAGACTCCGAGAGAAGGGGTCGGCGTAGTTGAGGCACCTCGCGGCACACTCTTTCACCACTACAAAACAGACACTAACGGAATAGTCACCGATGTCAACCTCATCGTCGCAACTCTGAACAACAACGCTGCAATCTGCCTATCAGTCAAAAAAGCCGCCCAAGCGTTAGTCCACAAAGGCAAAGTCTCTGAAGAGATTCTGAATCAAGTGGAGATGGCTTTCCGCGCTTATGACCCCTGTTATGCTTGCTCTTCGCACTCGCTTCCAGGTAGGACTCCGCTTATCATCAACATCCGCAACTCAAACGGCGAGATTATTGAAACATTGACTCGGTAAAAGCAAAAGCCCTAGAGTTACGCAGAGAGTCCTTTTCATACAGAAGATTGGCTAATTGACGATTGGTAAGAGACAGAGAGGCTTTTGGAAGCCAAAGGGTTTCTGGATTGAGATGAGTTTTGTTGTTATGAAACAGATGGACAGTTATAATTCATACCTTTGGACACCATAGGAGAAAAAAGTATGAGAGGTTCACTCGTCTTCTTTATCGTTCTGTTTTTATCTCTGCTTCTCGGCTGCGGTAAGGAGCATCCGGTTCCACGGGTCGAGATAACAACACCAACATCCCCAAAAGCAGGTGACGCCGTTATCATCTCATATATCCTGTATGATTTGGAAGGGCGCCTCGCTACGCTTGAAGTCGAGTATTCGATAGACGGACTTACCTGGAAGAATGCAACGGAAGGAGCAGGTGGTGACGGAAAAACAAATTTGAGCAGCGCAGGCAGAGGAAAAGCCCATTCGTTCGTCTGGAACAGCGTTGCCGATTTGGGCTATGCCAACTACGACGCTGTCTACATAAGAATGAGACCAACAACTAAACGGACGGGAGACTGGGCGAAAAGTGGCTCATTCTCGATACAAAACCATCCCTTGGGGAAGTGGAGTTCGAACATCTACATCGGGGAAGGATATGAGCCTGCACTTGCGGTTTTCGAAACAATCGCCTCAAGCAGAATTTATGTTGTTTTCACGCGAAGCGATTCAGGAGATAAGAATGTGTATATTGCGGTAAGCACAGACGGCGGCAACTCGTTTGAAAAAACAGAAAAAGTCCCTGAGGCGACCATAGGCGCAAACCAACACCGCCCCTCTGTGACTGTCGCATCAAGCGGAACTTTCTATATCGTTTATCAAGAAAATACAGCCACTGATTCAAGCGTCTGGTGCGTGAGTGGAACATACGATTCTGGAAATAAAACATTCACATTCGGGCCGCCTCTTCAAGTGGATGATGACACCACAGGAGCGTATCGTTCGGAGAGTCCGAAAGTCGTCGCTGCAGGGACGACCGTCATCGTCGTCTGGCAGAACTTGAGCAGCGGAAATTGGAGTGTTGTGATGGATGTGGACAATGGCAGTGGCTTCGGAACGGATACTGTTGTCTCCGACGCGGTTGTAACGCAAGCGCCCGAACCCGTTGATACCCTCAATTTAGGAGTATCTGAACTCTATATATTCTGGAACCGTTACAACGGCAGCGACTACGATGTCTATTGCGACCATTCCAATTCAAGCAACTGGCGGGCGTTCGGTACGGACATAAGAGTTGACAAAGATACAGGCACGGCGAATGCACAGAGAGTTGCTGCATCTGCAGGCTCTTCCAGATTCTTTGCTCTGTTTGAGGACAGCAGAAACGCCACTACCTCAGGACTGGACATAGTACTCTGCTTCGGCGATGCCAGCGGCTTCTCAGAAAGTACCCTTTCTTCAGACGCAGGCGAGCAGACTTCACCAGTTGTCGTTGCAACAGACGACAACACTCTCTTTGGCTTCTATCTCCACAGTGATGGACTCTATTGTAGAAAAGGAGTCTATTCGCTTGGCAGTTGGACTTATGAGAGCGTAGAGCGGGTGGATGATGCCGGTGGCTCTGCGGCAAAATCAAAGGCGGATGTGGCTCTTTACGCAGGCGTTCCGGTGGCGGTTTTCGGCGACAACCGCAGCGGCACTTCCGCTGTCTATCTCACAAAACGGAGTATGTGATGAGCAGAAAAAAAGAAAAAATTGAATTAGGCGAGGTGACAAGAGAAACAGCGAAAAAACGGTTCAAAAAGTTTCCTCTCGCTATCCTGCCTGTCGGCAGTTGTGAACAACACGGTCCTCATCTTCCCCTCGATACCGATGCATACGATGCACATTATGTCGCTACCGAAGCGGCCAACCTTTCAAAATCTCCAAAACCTCTTGTCCTTCCTACTCTACCTTATGGAATCTCTTTGCACCATCTCGGCTTTTGCGGAACTGTTTCACTTACTCCGCAGACTTTCATAAATCTGGTCTTCGAAATCGCCGAGTCAGTAAAACTTCACGGAGTAAAAGCGCTCGTTGTCGTCAACGGGCACGGCGGAAACACAGCGTCGCTTATTGCCGCAGGGCAGATGATAAAACACAGACTCGGAATGGAGTTCTATATTTACGAAGGTTGGAGTGGTGGACACAAGCGTTTCGGAATCCCTGGCGATGTGCACGCAGGCGGCTTCGAAACATCAACAAGCCTTGCCATTCGCCCCCATCTGGTCGACAGGGAAGCGATTCCGCAACCTGTTAAATCATCTTTTCCGATTCCACAGACCAATTTCAGTGCCGAAGAACATATCGGCTTCGCCTTCAATACGGATGAATTGAGCAAAACAGGTGTATTGGGAGATGCAACAAAAATAGACATAGAAAAAGGTAAAGAGTTCTGGAAGCGCTCAATAGAAAATCTTGTCGCAATCCTTGAAGAACTGCGCAAACACTTACTTCGTGCTTAATACTTTCACTTTGACATATTCTATCTTCACCTCGGCGCCAGGAGTAAGCAATATCATAACCCCACCAGGCGTTTTCGGGTCGAAGTCATCTGTAACGGTCTGTCTTCCTGCTGGCGTGACCACTTCCAATTTGTTTCCACTAAGACACCAATGCCATTCTTTCCAGGACGCTTCTGCTCTTCCTCTTAACCAACCTCCTACTTGACTTGCAATGCTACGGCGAAGTCCGAAACGGCACTCCCCTTTTGTCACCATAACCTTTAACTTCACTTCCATATCAAACCATTTTTCGCAGCCTTCAAAGTTCGTGATGAGCCATTGCTCCTGATTCGTGTTGTTTCTGCCAATCAGTTCGTTGCCCTCAACAGTCCAGATTCCTTCGGCGCTCGCTTTCCACCATTTAAGCGACTTGCCATTCTCAAAAACGAGATGCCAGTTATCCTGAAGAGGTGGAACTTTATCCTCTTCTTTCTTATCGTCTCTCGGCTCTTTCCGCGGCGGCTTTACAGGCTTCTTTTCTTTCAGATATGTCACCTTGAATGTGACCGATACCCATGACTCGCCACCAAATTCGACATATGTTAGGACATAACAGCGCATTCTATGCGTACCCGGCAGCCTTAGAATCCTTAAAAGGTCAGAAGTCCGCCTTTTGTTCTCGTCGAACCGATTTGTCTCGCTGTTATATTCATACCATTCCAGCCGTGCGAGGTCCAATTTGAATTGCTGCTGCCCTTGAGAAAGTGCGTTTGTGGCAGGATTGGTGAAGAAACCCCC
>JAOAAR010000062.1:280-8588 GCA_026418755.1 Planctomycetota bacterium | reverse complement strand
GTCTCGTGGGCTCGGAGATGTGTATAAGAGACAGGTTGTTGCCTGCATCCCAAGAGCCGTCTGCACGCTGCGAGCCCAGCAGATATTTAGTACCTTCCACATACCAATCGTGGTCGCCAAACTTCCGCACAAGACAGAGAATACCTATTCTTTCAAGCGCGTATAACCAATAAAAGTGATGGATTGGTGCAGGCGACTCCGCACCTGTCCATGCATGATGCATCTTACCAGAAGGATTTTTGTCAACAGCAAAATAATGCGCTACCCAGGCACACCCGTCTCTGATTGCCTGATTCACTTGCTTCTCTATCGTCTTAAAATTCTCTTTCGTCCCCAGCCCTGCTTTGCATACGGCAAGTGCGCATATCGCAGAAGCGGTCATCGCACCTGTCACTTTGAACCGCCACGCAGCCTTCTGCGGGTCGTCATACATATAACACCATCCTCTCGCCCACATCTTTTGCGGCTCGCCGCCAAAGATTCTATCATGTGCCTTCTCCGCAGCAGTCGTCCTCCACTTCTCTCTGTCAAATTCGATTCCCATCTTCTTCGCCTCTTTCTCCGCCTCTTTCACTCCTTCAAGAAGGTCCTTCTTCACTTTCAACAAATCCTTCATCGACAAATCCGCTATCGGAACATGGAACGGCTTCACCTCAGGTCCTTCCTTCTCCTGTGAGCCGAGATAATACCCTGCCACCTCCCAATACAGACTGTCCGGCACAGGAACCTTCATCCGCTGTGCCGCAGAAATCGCCAACATCGCATATTGCGCATTAGACGCATCCTCCCCATATTGCGGATAACGCCATACCCTCTTGTTCTTGTTTTTCACCAGCCAGTCAACCGCATCACAAAACGCCTTCCAATCGTCCGGTGCCCATTTCGCCTTCGGCGGATTCAACTCTCGCTCTATCTCATCCACCGCCCTCGTCATCCCCTTCTCATCTTTCGGCTCTCCCTTCTTCGCCTCTTCATCCGCTATCTTCTTCGCCTTTGCATCATACAGCGCCTCTAACGCCAAAATGTAACACGCCACGCTGTATGTATGCTTGAATGGATTCGACTTTATAAACGCAAACCCTTTCTTGATACATTCTTCATCTGGGTCAATCCCGCCTTTAAGTAATGCCAGCAGAACAAGCGCAGTCGAACCCTCCCACAACCACCAGTTTTTATCACCAGGAGGTCCGAGTCTGAAAGGAGCATCCGGATTATACTCCCAGTGTCCGTCACTTTTCTGCTGCGCTTTCAAATACTCACACGCCTTCTTAACAGCCGCCTCAACCGCATCTTTCGATACCCCTTCATCTGCCACCATCAACGGCATCCAGACGAACAGTCCTGCCACCAGAACAGAACTTACTACCATTACTTTCACTGCCATACCTCCTTACACCCCCCTTCCTCTACCTTAATGATACACCACAGAGGGCACAAAAATTCGCAAAATTTTATCCACTTTTTCCAGAAGAAATGCATCAATAAAGATTCTTGACACACCTCTGTGTATCGCTCTCGCCATTTGAGTATCTACCCGAAGTTTTATTCTGAGACAAGACCTGCGAATCCGCCGAATGCTAACGCCATTAGTGCCGTACAGATGAATGCCATAGGAGCACCTTTAAGCGCCTTTGGAATAGGCGCCATCTCTAACCGCTCCCTGATTCCGCTCATTAGAAGCATCGCCAACATAAAGCCTACTCCACCTGCAAACCCCTGTACGGTGGCTTTAAGAAAACTGAGGTTCAGCGGCGCCCCTTCCCCTGCGTTCGCCCAGAAAACCTGCGAGTTGAGAACAGTAACTCCCAACACAGCACAGTTCGTGGTTATAAGCGGAAGATATATCCCCAAAGCGTCGTAAAGCGCCTTACTGTTCTTCTTGATAAACATCTCAATGAATTGAACCAGTGCTGCTATTGCCAATATGAACAGAAGAGTCCGCAACAAAGGATACAGGTTAAAATCGGAAGGCTTTGCATCCTTCCAGAAAAGATGGGCAACTTGATACAAAAGGTTATACTCTGTAGGAGAGAGCACCAATAGTTGAATAATCCATGTCACAACTGATGCCAATGTCATCACGAAGATGACCGCCATACCCATCCCCACAGATGTGTCCATTCTCCTCGATACTCCAATGAACGGGCAGAGCCCCAAAAACCGCACGAGAACATAATTGTTCACCAACACCGCACTGATTATGATTATGATGAACACCATCCAAGAATCTCCTTCAAAAACTCTTCAATTCCTACGCCTGGCTCTCGCCGCTACTTTCCTCACTCTTCTCTTCCTTTTTCTCTTTTTTCGCCACTTCCTTCGCCCTTTCAGCAGACTCTATCTCTGCAACGATTCCCTCTTGAAACGCGTAACCCTGCGCTGTCTCTTTCTCCGCCTTTCTTTTTTTCCTCCACGCAAAAAAACCTAACAGCAAACCTATCAAAAGAAACGCCCCGGGGGGGAGCACCATAATTGAAGCCGGTTTGATTGCCGTCACTTCGTTCCAACGCACCAACTGATACCCCCAAAGACTCCCTGCTCCTAAAACCTCTCGTATTGAACTTATGATAACCAACGCCAAGAGGAAACCAAGCCCCTCACCTATTCCGTCTGCAATCGAAAGCCCAATTGGGTTCTTCGACGCATATGCCTCAGCCCTCCCAAGGATGATGCAATTTACAACAATCAGTGGTATAAAAATTCCCAATTCTTTATAAAGTTCAGGTGTGTATGCGGCGGTGACCAACTCAACAATCGTCGTGAATGCGGCGATGACTACAATAAAGCATGGAATTCGCACCCCATCAGGAATGAAACGCGCAAGTGCAGATATCATCAAATTAGAACCTACCAAAACAAAAGTTGCTGCAAACGCCATTCCTACCCCATTCTTCAAACTCGTCGTGATTGCCAGCACAGGACACAGCCCTATCATAAGTACAAATGTCGGGTTATCCTTCCATATCCCGCGCACAAGTTCTCCGAAGAAACTCCTCTTCTCCATCAATAACTTCCTTCAAAACCTCCTAAAAAAGAATTATCGCCTTTCTCTTCCTCTGTCAAACAAAATTACTCTTATCAGAGGCTCTTTATTACAGTCATATAAACTCAAAACAGAGTGAGTAATGAAGAAAGAGGTTGACCATTTCAATCTTCTTCAATAGAATTGTCTCCGCAAAAAGAGATGGCGAATAAGAAGACGGAGGAGATTGAATGCGGCTACGGAGTGTGATAGAAAAAATGGCAAAGGAGTATGAGACCCCGAGCGGACAAATTTTTCAGGGGCTCTCTTTTGAGGATATTCGAGCAGTTGCGCAAAAAGTGGAAATGACAGCAAAAGAGGTCGAGATAGAGGCACTTAAAGCAGGAATCGTTCCGCTTCGTTATCAGAGGAATATAGGAACACTCGGGATTGACGGACAGATCAAGTTACTTAAAGCGTGTTGTGCGGTTATTGGTTGTGGAGGGCTGGGGGGACTCGTTATTGAACTACGGACGAGGGCAGGAGTCGGCAGACTGAAGGTGGTTGATTCAAAAAGATTCAAAGAAGAAAATCTGAACAGGCAGGTTCTCTCAAGCGAGATTTCGGCGCGTGCAGGTAGAATGAAGGCAGAAGTGGCAAAGGAGTGGATTGGCGTCGTGAACTCTGCGACGGAGTTAGAGCCTTATACGATTGAGTTGAACGAAAAGAACGCAAAAGAAACCCTTCGGGGAGTCGATGTAGCGGTGGATGCGCTCGACAGCGTGACGACACGGCTGACTCTTCAGGATGCAGCGTCCAAGGCGAATGTTCCTCTCGTTTCCGCAGCGATTGCAGGATTCTGTGGTTATGTCACCACCATCTTTCCGCAAGACAGAGGCTGGTATACTTTCTACCCAAAAGAAAAAGCCCCGAGCGCAGGAATAGAACGCCAACTCGGGAATCTTGGTCCAACCGCTGCATTAGCCGCTTCTCTCGAAGCACAAGAAGTCATCAAAATCTTAACTGGTAAAGGTGACCCTCTCAGAAATCGCTTTCTCTTCTTCGATACCGAAAACAATACCTTTACATATATCGAAATTCCTTCGCCCGTTTGAAGGTTAAACTATGCGCGTCAAGGTAAAGGCTGTAGGATGGTTGGAACGAGTCTTCAAGGGAAGCGAAGTGGTTTTCGGCTTTGATGGCGATACAGTTAAAGAGTTCCTTGAAACCGCTTCCAAGCAATCAGGCGTCCCCCTCGGTTTAGACAAACTCATCGTTCTTGTAAATGGGGTTGGAGTAAAACAAGAAGCCTTTGGTTTGAAAGACGGCGACACAATTATGCTTCTGCCGATTATGAGCGGCGGTTAAGTCTCGTTTCTCATTTTAGGAGGCTGGCTGATGGCTGAGGAGATTGTTGTTTTCTCAACTTGTTCAAGCAGAGATGAAGCGGAACGGCTAACAGAGGCCTTGATTTCAGAGCGAAAAGCCGCCTGTGTGAATATTATTCCCTCCCTCTCTTCGGTCTACTGGTGGAAGGGAAAAATCGAACGCTCGGAAGAAGTCTTGCTTGTGATAAAAACCTTAAAATCTCTTATTGAAGAGGTCATAACCCTCATAAAAGCGAACCATTCTTACACGGTGCCAGAGATTATAGCGGTTCCTATTGTCGCAGGAAATCCTGATTACCTTAAATGGTTACGGGATGAGGTTAGGAGTTAGTTTATGGCAAAGGTGAAGGTCAAAATCTATACGGTGCTTAACAAGGGGCTGGTCAAAGGTGATTTCGATTTTGAGGCAACGACTGTCGCAGATGTGTTCGAAAATCTTGTTGCAAAGTATCAGCAGCCGTTTCGGAACGAGATTTACGACTCGGGGCAGATAAAAAATAATTATGTTCTTCTTGTAAACGGCGAGCCTGTTGAGCGTGAGAACTTGGAGAGAGTGAGACTAAAAGACGGTGATTTACTATTACTGTTTCCACCTGTCAGCGGCGGATGATACAATCCTTCTTGCTTTCTTCTTTCATATAGCACAGCGACGCAACGGGCGACCAGCAGCGTCTCTAAGAAGAAAATTTGTCAAAAATTGTCAAAAAGTTTTGCGATGTGTGATGCGAGAGAGGCGACGGAATCTTCACTGTGTGCGGCGGAAATAGAGACTCGTATTGTCGCTTTTCCCTTCGGAACTGTCGGATAACGGAGAGCGGCTGTGAAGAATCCTTTTTCTATGAGTTTTGCACGCACAACCATCACCTCGCGTTCATCCCCGATTCTGATGGGAACTATAGGAGTTAAAATCTCGCTTTCAGGTTTGAATTCAAAATGTTCGTTTAGTGTTCTTATGAAAAGGGAGATGTTTTTGCGAAGTTTTTCAACGAGTTCGGGTTCAGCGAGAAGCGTTCTGATTGCGGCAGATGCGGCGACTGCTCCAAGCGGAGGCAGGGCGGTTGAGTAGATTTGCGGGCGTGAGCGGTTCACAANAAAATGGATGAGTTCAGGAGAACCTGCAATGAAGCCGCCGAGTGAGGCAAGTGCTTTTCCGAGCGTTCCCATAATAATATGGCATTTTCCTTTTAGGTCAAACTGCTCCTCCGCACCTCTGCCAGTTTTCCCGATTGTACCTGTTGCATGCGCTTCGTCGAGCATCAGAGTTGCACCGTAATCTTCGCATATCTTGACAATCTCAGGAAGCGGTGCAACTGAACCATCTGTTGAAAAAACTGATTCCGTCACAACAAGACAGAATGCATCGTTAGGGACTTTCTCCAGTTGAGTTTCGAGTGAAGCAGGGTCGTTGTGCTTGAATATGAGGACGGTTGCGCCTGATAATTTTGACGCATCAATAAGCGATGCGTGGTTATCTGAGTCGGAGATGATGAAGTCGCCTTTCGTGCATAAGGCGCAAATTGTGCCTATGTTTGTGTGATAACCTGAGGGAAAGACGAGGGCGGACTGGCGTTGTTTCAGTTCAGCAATGGCTGTTTCGAGTTGGCGGAGTTCATCGGAATCGCCGCAAATAAGGCGTGAAGCGGATGAACTGCTTGGCAGAGTTCCTGCTCGTTTTTTTACCGCATCGAGAACAGCAGGATGAAGACTTAAACCCAGATAATCGTTTGAGGCGAAATTAAAGAGTCTCCTTCCACCAATTTTGAGCGTTATCGTGTTGCGTCCCTCAATCTGCGGAATATGGCGCAGAAGCCCGATGTCTCTTATGTTGCTCATTATGGATGAGATTTTTTCTTCAAGAGGTTTCAACCCCATTTTCCTTAAGAACTCGAGAGATTCTTCTTTTTCGCCGCCGAATCATTCGTTGCTGAATCAAGTGAAATGTTTAATCCTTTTCGTCGAAAGGTATCTCCTCTTATGCGTATCAGTTTTATTTTGGCAACGCCGGCAGGCACAGCCTTTTTTAAAAGAGAGCCACATTTTGGAAGCGATTCTATTCTCACCATACCCTTGCTTTCACTTCATACGCTATCACTTCAACCAGCGCGGTAACTCCTTGAATCTGTTGACGCGCTCCTTGAGAGTAGGCTCTTTATCCAGCGCTTTTTTGAACCACTCATCCGCACCTTCCGCACCGCGCAGAAGCAGAAATCCTCCGATTCCTAACAAGTCGCTGCTGTCTGCATCCATCGCAGAGTAAAAATCCAAAAGGTGCTTAACCGTGAGTGAATTCCATTTAACCTCTGTTCGGACTTCAGCGCCAAGATGGAAATATTTGACTGTGACGCGTTGTCTGTCTGCGGCACACACATCTCCCTCGATATGACCGACGGTCAGTTTAAGCGGACGCTGAACCGCTCCCGCATTTATCTGCTCTATCAGACGGCTTTGCAGTCTCGAAGTCAGAGAAAGAATTTCTTTCACCGTCGTTGCAACTCCTTTATATTCCTCTGTTCGCAAAAGAAGCAGAATAGAAGCCAGTCTCGAATCCGCTCCGTCGAAATCAAAATCCAGAAACGCACTTTGGACCTCTGAAAAACATTTAAGAAATCTCTCTTTGTCGGCGATTAAGAGTTTTTCTTTCGCTGCCCGCTCCTGCTCCTCAATCGCCCTCTTCACTTCAGCAGAAAGACTGTTAAACCTCTCTTCAAATTGTTGCGAGTAACTGGGTCTCTTACTCTCAATAAGCGCTTTCGCTTCATCAAATCTCATCTGCCTCACTAAAGCCCGTATCTGTGATTGTAGCCTTTCAAACGCCTGCTCCTCCATATTCTCAATTTCCTGAAGCCATTTTGAAATGGCTCCGGCAGCAGGAGTCCTCTGATACTCTTTCGGAAACTGTTCCAGTTGGGCGCGCGCTTTGACGAATTGCTCCTGTTGCACCAGTACGCGCGAAGCACTGATTTGCCTCTCCGCCTCCAATTGTGCTGTCTCAAACAACTCTTTTTCCTTCCTCCTTACTTTCTCTATATCGGAAATTCTCATAGCGGCTCTTCGTGCCGCCTCTGTCTCCGGATACTCGGAGACTACTTTTTGAAACCGTTTTATCGCCTCGTCATATGCCTGCGATTGCGCCTGATAAAATTTTTCTGCTTCCCCAAAACTCTCCTCCGCCTTTTTCTCCCTCTCCTCTAACTCCTTCTGTCCCTTCCGTCTCTCAAACTCGAAAATCAAATCCCTTGCTCTTGGAACCAACTCCTTTATGTCCCCATACTGCGCAAGCGCGGCTTTCAACCACTCAATCGCCTTCTTATACTCTCCAGAAGCCGCAGACTCCTCCGCCAGCCTTATACTTTCTCCAAAAAAACTCCTCCTCTTTTCATACTCCTTCCAAACTTTCTCATATGCTGAAAGAATCAAAAACGCAAGCACCACAATAAAAACTACCGCAGCCCCCACCCCCCCTATCAAAAGAATCTGTTTCTTCGTCAACTTCGGAGACTGATACCTCTGAACCGTCCTCAATTTCTGCTTCAATTCTTCCAAATCTTTCAACAGTTCACTCGCGCTCTGATACCGCTCTTCAGGATTCTTAGCCAACATCTTCTCGATAACGGCACAAACCTCATCAGGTATGTGAGGAGCAACTTCCTTAAGCGGCGTATGCTTCTCATTTATCTGCTTCATAATAATCTCTTGCGGCGTCTTCCCCTCAAACAAAGGTTTCCCCGACAGCACATGGTAGAAACTCGCTCCTAATGAATAAATGTCCGAACGATGGTCCACCTTATCACACCGCGCCTGCTCGGGAGACATATACAGAGGTGAACCAAAAAGCCCCTCCTCTCTTACCCCACTCTCACCACTCAAACGCTTCGCTATCCCCAAATCACCAATCTTTACCACCCCCTCCTCATTTAGCATCAGGTTGTCAGGCTTTATATCCCTGTGAACAAGCCCC
>JAOAAR010000062.1:0-270 GCA_026418755.1 Planctomycetota bacterium | reverse complement strand
CATAGGAATCGCATGGCGCAACTTTATTCCCTTGCTTCTTCTAAATAGGTCACCAAGAGAACCATTCTTCATATACTCCATCGAAAGATAATATATATCGTTGAACTTCCCCACATCATACACATGCAATATGTTCGGATGATTCAACTGCCCCGCATTCCTCGCCTCTTTAACAAACATCTCTATAAACGCTGTATCTCGGCACAACTCCTTCGACAGAATCTTTAACGCCACTGTCCTGTCCAGCGAAAGTTGCAACGCCTTATACAC
>JAOAAR010000005.1 GCA_026418755.1 Planctomycetota bacterium | reverse complement strand
CTTTTGTCCCTTTGCTCCTCTCAGTGCCGATGGAGGCATACCAGTCTGCGCCGTTTAAGATGATTACTGGAATGTTGTTGTAGGTTTCGACATTGTTCAAAAGACTTGGCATGTCCCAAAGTCCTTTGTTTGCTGGGAAAGGAGGACGGGGGCGTGGTTCTCCGCGGTGTCCCTCAACAGAGCGCATAAGTGCAGTCTCCTCACCGCAAACAAAGGCACCAGAGCCCATGCGAATCTCTATATCAAAATCGAATTTTGTGCCGAAAATGTTTCTTCCAAGCAACCCATACTCTCGTGCTTGTTCCAGCGCTTTACCAAACCGCTCAACCGCGAGAGGGTATTCGGCACGGATATAGGCATATCCTTGAGAAGAGCCTATAGCATATCCTGCTATACACATCCCTTCGATAACAGAATGAGGGTCTCCTTCAAGGACGCTTCGGTTCATAAATGCGCCTGGGTCGCCTTCATCTCCGTTGCACAATACAAATTTTCTTTCTCCTTTTGCCCTTCGGCAAAGTTCCCATTTGAGTCCTGTTGGAAATCCTGCTCCTCCGCGCCCACGCAAACCAGACTTCTTCACTTCTGCAATAACCTCTTCCGGTGTCATCTGCGTTAAGACCTTCGCTAAAGCTTCGTAGCCACCTCGTGCAATGTATTCCTCTATTTTCAAGGGGTCTATCACACCGCAGTTACGAAGAACTATTTTTGTCTGTTGTCGGAAGAAGTCAATGTCCTGCATCTCAGGAATGCTTTTACCTGTAACAGGCGTCTTGTAAAGTAACCTCTCTACAACACGCCCTTTGAGAAAGTGCTCTTTAACCACTTCGGCACAATCTTCTACCTTCAAGTTTTGATAGAAGACTCCATCGGGATAAACAAGCGCAACGGGACCTATTACACAGGGACCGAGGCAACCTGTTTCAACAACCTTCACCTCGTCTGACAGGCGGTGCTTTTTAAGCGCTTCCTCGAACGCAGATTTAACTTCGATTGCTCCTGAAGCGACGCACCCTGCACCTGTGCAGATGAGGAGGTGAGACCTGACGCTACTCATAGTTTTACTCTCCTAATTCGTTCATTTAACAAGATACTCTGAGACAGGTTTACCACCTGCTACATGCCCTACCACAATTTCGTGGATTCTGTTTTTGTCGAGTTTGCCGTAGACGAACTCCTTGCCATCTTTGTCGGTCAGAGTCATCATCGGTTCTTTATCACACAAGCCAAGGCAGCCTGACTGCTTGAGTGTCACATAATCGATAGATGCTTTGTGTAGTTCTTCCATCAAACAGGATAGAATGTCACGGGCGCCCGCTGCAATGCCGCAAGTTCCCATATGAACTGTTATCAGAATCTCTTTTCGCCCCAAGCGGACATCTATTTCAGCCTTAACCTTTTCTCTTATTGTCTTTAAGTCGCCTGGAGTTTTGATTCTCTTTTCCATAGCCAATCTCCTTTCTTTATTTCGTTTTCCTGTATTTCTCGAGAATCTCCCCTATCCTGGAAGGTTTTACTCGTTGGTAGATTTGCTCATCAATGTAGAGCGTGGGAGCCAGCCCACAAGCGCCGAAGCAACGAGCCACTTCCAGAGTGAAAAGCCTGTCCTGAGTAGTCCCTCCTACATCCACCTTCAACTCTTTTTTCAGAGCATCGAGCACCCGTCTTCCGCCACGCACATAGCAGGCTGTACCGAGGCACACTCGTATCAAGTGTTTCCCTCGCGGTATTGTGGAGAAAAATGCGTAGAAGCCGACTATCCCTGCGACTTCGCTATACGGCTTATTGAATGCAAGGCTTATGCGTTTCAGTGCGCTCTCTGGTAGATAGCCTCCAAAAATAGACTGGGCTATCTGAAGCACAGGAATTATACCCCCAGGTTTATAGCGATACTCTTCAAGCACCTCGTCAAGCCTCGTTAAGAGTTCGCCTTCAGATACTTCCTGAGAGCACTCACACCCCTTCGTTGAATCTTTCAAAGCCATACGCGCCTCCTTTCTACAACGAACCATTTAGGTTCGCCTCTGTTAACACTGCCTTCATCTTTTCGGAGAATTTTCGTGCAAGAGCAAGACCATCACATCCTGTCATTCCTATTCTTCTTGCTTCTTCGGCTAAATGGACAGCGTATTCCTTGTCTCCGACTCGCAAGAAGCAAGAGATGTCCAGTTGTGGATTAGTGGAGATAATGGAAGAAAGTGTTGCTGCAATATCCCCCATAGGAGTCCTGTCAATGTGATTAAGTTTCATACTTGCTTTTACAGCAAGACCTCCCAGTCGAGACTTTTCTAGAGAGAGTTTGCCGTCGGCACGCTCAACCGCTTCACGGAAAAGGCTTAGCCCCAAACCTATTCTCTTTCCTTTCTTGGTTGTGTAGAAGGGGTCTGTGGCAACTTCAGCAGGAACTCCCAAGCCGAAACCGTTGTCTTCGAGGAATATTTCGAGGAGGTTTTTGTCGGGATATACGGCGATGGTGAGCCATATGACCGATGCGTTGGCGCGGATAGAGTTTTCGAGAAGGTCTAATATGTGAAGCGACAATTCACGCATAACTTATCCTCCTTCCGTACTCTCCTTGCAGGGCAAGTTTCAACTCTTGGAAACAAGGAGTACGAATCCGGAGTTTCGTGAAAACAGTCCCTATCTCGTCGAGTGAATGGCTATCAGAAGAGGCTAAAACAGGTAGCCCAAGTAGTAAAAGCTCTTTTATCTTATCTTCTCGAACACCTGCCGCTGACACTTCTACGGCGTCAAAATCANCATCTTCTGGGAACATTCCTAGTTGGCTGATAAGGCTGAAAGAGGGTCTGTCTATATGTGCCGCTACGGTTAACCCTTCGTATTTTCTTATCAGTTGGAGAGAACGGGAAAGAGTGAGCGATGAAGCACTTGCTGACATCTTTTTTCCTGAACTCTGTTTTCCTGATGCCATTTTGTCTCTCTTTTCTTCCTCCTCTGCGGAACTGCGGGTGTCGGGAAGCGTGGGGAGAAGTTCATCGCTTGCTTTCTGTGCTGCTTCCGCATCAGGGAACAGTCCGAGAATATGAACCTCCTCTGCGGTTGTTATCTCTATTCCGGCAAGGACAGCAATTTCATCAGTGGCTGACTTTTGCACGGCGGAAACATTTCCGGCGGTGTTATGGTCGCAGATGGCTATAAAAGCGATCTCCCTCTCGAGCGCCGTCTTTATGATGTTTGAAGGAGTCATCTCTTCCGACGCGCAAGGCGAAAGAGCGGTATGGATATGGAGGTCAGCCTTGAACATCTTCACTTTTTCCCTCCTCTGACTCCCATCTGATACAGGCGTCCGACGATGTCGAAAGATGCCTCCTTCGATGTGTACAACTGGATTCCCTCTTTTCTTGCTCTTTCTATAACAGCATTCTCCGGCATCCTGCCTGAGGAGAAGATGACTGCGGAAAGTCCTGTGTGCAAAGCCACGGCAACCACATTCAGATGGACCTGCACGGTTACCAGAATTCCTCCTTCTGGTGCGTTCGCCAACACATCGCTTAATAAGTCAGACACATAGCCACCGCTTACTTCGCGGGATTTCGCTTCTCGGACCTCGGGCGTGAGGTCTTGCAGTCCCAACTCTTCGGCTATTTTTGCAAGTTTCATATTTTATTCTCCTGATTACAATTCCGCTTTTCGGAGGTGTATATACATAAACTTTTATCTGCTCTGCCGAATAAGATGTCTTCGGCAAAGGCGTTACAGGTTGGTGCGCCGCACACTCCGCAGTTCCTACCCGGCAGACTCTTTATGAGTCTGTCCATCTCCTCTAATTTTCTGATAGATTCCGCTATGTTTTCACCAAGTCGTAATCCCGTGCGAGGGATGAGAGGTTCTTCCCGAGGCACAGGGTTCGCAGTTTTTGAAGATGTGTAATGAGAACGCATCCAGCGGTAGTATGCAACATGAGGGTCTTCAGATAGGAGCGGAGAGCCGAAGCATCCATTGCAGCAGGCGAACAGTTCAACTACAGAAACATCTGTCAGTAATCCATTCTCTACCTTCTCTAACACATCAAGAGCGTGGTGAATTCCAAAGACACGGAGAGGAGATTCTCCATTCATTTTCCTAATTTTGGGTTCGGATGTAGGAGGAGTGCGAGAAAGTTTCTTTCTCTTTTTGAGTTCCATTATATGGGGCAGAATCATCTTCCTCAGTACATTAACAGGAACGGTTTCAACCTTCTGCAGAGCCCTTGACGAGAAAAGTGTCTGTTGAGAAGGACAAGATACAGCAAAGAGAATGAGATGTCCGTTCAGTTCTCTTTGAGATGCTTCTAACGGAGAAAGAAATGGTGGGATGTTTTCTATCAAGGAAGGAAAACGGGTCTGGATGAGGTTGGTAATGGAAGGGCAGAGCGGAGAAATGACAGGTTTTATCTCCGGTTTTTCGGTTGCGTAGCGTGACACCTCCTTACGGAGAGCCTCTTCCCAAGCGTCTGTAATTTGAACATCGGAAAATCCTACTGTTTTCAAAACAGAAATCACATCTTCTGCTGACACTTCTTCGCCGAACTGAAACAGAAATGACGGATGTATTACGAGAAGGGCTCCTTCTTGATGTTTGTATTCTTTCGAAGCAACAGTGAGAGTGCCGTATTCGCAAGAAGCAATACAGGATGTGCAGTCAATACAGAGATGGTCAAGGAGAATAGGGCTGCCGAAGCGAAGGCGTAAGGCGGCCATTGGACAGGAGTAAAGACAACGCAGGCAGAGGCGGCACAAATTTCTTTCGACTTTGATTGAATTTCTTGCAGTTACTACTCGAGTTGGCTTTTTTAAGTTTATGGTGGCTGCGACTCGTGTCCCTTTCCCATCAACGCTTTCGAGTAAGAAACGGTTGGAGTTTTTCTTGATGTTCGGTAACCCCATTCCTGCTCCAAAGCCCAACTCTCGCGCTTTTTCGGAGGCAGTAGAAAACCCTTCTTTCATCGCCAGTTCGATATCAGGTATGCCTGGACCTTCATCTTCAACTTCAATGTAGAGTTGGTCGCTATCAAGTTTGTAACGCATAATCCCTCGATAAGCGTGTATGACGACATTTGTTTCAGCCTCGTATGCAACGATTAATGCGCGGCGGAGGTCTGTCGCTTCTACACCGACTCGTTTCAGAATCTCTTTCAAATTCCAAGAAGCAGAGCCTACATTCTCGAAATCGCCGCCTTTTATAAGAAACGAGCCACTTATCATAACCCCTTTTTCTCCTCTGCCATACACAAATACAATTGCCCGCAAGTCTCGAACATTCCAAGAGGGGAAACAACAAGTACTATCCCTTTTTCGGATGCTACCTTAACCATCTCAGTTTCAGGAGAAACACCGTTTAGAAGACATATCGCAGGCACATCCATAAGAGAAGCAGCCCTAAGAAGTTGTGAGCCTGTTAGATTCGTTACCAGAAGGGTCTTATCAGACGCTTCGCTTAAAAGGTCGCTTACTCTGTCGCTTGCGTATATCCGTTCAACTTCCACATTATTATCTGCCCCGCAATATACTTTCGCACCAATCTTCTGAACGAGATGACGGAGTTTCACAGTTTTTCTCCCGAAAGTCACTCCATATCTTTTCTATTGCAACCGCTGTGCCATTGTCTCCTCTGTTGCCTCCATTAGAGAAAACATAAGTTTTTGCGCACTTTTAACTCTCTGGTCGGTTTTCGGATGATGAGCATAACTCTCCCATGTGCGGAGAATGGAACATTTTTGTCGCTATTGGACGGCACAGAATCTCGTAAGTGAATATTCTCGGCATCAAGAAATTGTTCGATAGAGTAAGGCAGTAATATGCGCCAAACTTGATATTTTCTAAGGGAGATTCAGTTTTTGTTCTATGTACTATTTGCGGAGAACTTTTCATTTTTTACGGCACAGAGTTTGCTTTACTAATCCGGTGGATAGTGGGGGAGCAGGAAAAGATGGAGACCGGAAGAAGAGGAGAGGTGCCAAGAGTCGGTGTATTCATCTGTCACTGTGGGACGAATATCGCACAAACGGTAGATGTTGAATCGGTAGCAGAGTTTGCCAAAAGTCTGCCGGATGTTGTTGTTTCGATGACAAATAAGTATATGTGCTCCGACCCTGGGCAGGACGCTATCAAGAAAGCGGTGAAGGAACATAAGTTGAACCGAGTCGTGGTTGCTGCCTGTTCTCCGAGAATGCATGAGCCGACTTTCAGAGAGGTGTTGCGGGATGCGGGGCTTAACCCATATCTTTTCGAGATGGCAAACATCCGCGAGCAGGACTCCTGGGTTCATATGGATAGAGATAGTGCAACTACCAAGGCGAAAGCGTTGGTTGCAGGCGCAGTTTTCAGAGCCCGTTACTTGCAGGCGCTTGAAGGAAAAGAGTTTCCTATAGTAAAGGATGTTCTGATTGTAGGAGGTGGAATAGCAGGGATTCAGGCTGCGTTGGAAATAGCAAATGCAGGCTATCATGTCTATTTAGTTGAGCGAGGTCCTTCTCTTGGTGGACATATGATACAATTGGACAAGACATTTCCGACGCTTGATTGTTCCGCTTGCATTCTCACACCGAAGATGTCAGAGGCAGGAAGGCACAAGAACATCAAAATTCTCACTCTAAGCGAAGTGCTCTCTGTGGACGGTTCGGTGGGCAACTTCAAGGTGAAAGTGAGAAAGAAAGCTCGTTATGTGAATGAGGAAGAATGCACTGCTTGCGGCGATTGCGCTAAGGTCTGTCCTGTTATTGTTCCTGATGAGTTCAATTACGGACTTTCTTCGCGCAGGGCGATTTACCAGCCCTTCCCCCAGGCGGTTCCTGCTTCCTTTCTCATAAATATGGACGACTGTCTTGGCAATCGTCCGATTGCCTGCGAGAAATGTGCTGCTGCTTGTGAAAAGAAATGCATAAATCTTTTAATGCAGGACGAGGTGCTGGAACTGAATGTTGGTTTCATAGTGCTGGCTACAGGTTATGACCTGCTGGACATCACACAACTTCCGCAGTATGGCTGGGGGCGCTTTCCGAATGTTCTGCACTCTCTTGAGTTCGAGCGGATGATAAACGCCTCAGGTCCGACGGGAGGAAAAATTCTGCGGATGGATAACCTGGACGGTGCCAGGTCGTTTGCCATACTCCATTGTATTGGTAGTCGTGATTCTAACTACGCTCCTTACTGTTCTCGCGTCTGCTGCATGTATGCGCTCAAATTCGCTCACATAATTCGCGAGCGGTTAGGGGAAGAGGTTGAAATTTTCAGTTTTTACATAGATATGAGGTGCTTTGGCGCGGGTTACGAGGAGTTTTACAAACGGGTTTGCGAGGAGGGGGTTCAATTGATTCGCGGTAAAGTTGCGCGTATTCTTTCTGCATCTGAAGCCCCTCCATCAGTTGAAGTGAAGAGAGATCAGTTATTGGTTCAAGCAGAAGATACGCTGCTGGGGAAGATGTTATATGTGCCGGTTGATATGGTCATTCTGTGTCCAGCGATGGTCCCGGCAGACGGAACGGAGAAACTGGCGCAGATGTTCAAAGTTTCACGGAGAGCGGACGGGTTCTTTATGGAGCGCCATCCGAAATTGGACCCTGTTGCTACACTCACCGAAGGCGTATTCATAGCAGGTTGTTGTCAGAGTCCCAAAGACATACCTGACACTGTCGCGCAAGCAGCCGCCGCTGCAAGCCGAATTCTTGCGTTACTAGAAGTAGGCAAGGTGGTTGTAGAGCCTACTATAGCCCGCTTAGATGAGAATATTTGCACTGGTTGTCGTATATGCAATCTTTTGTGTCCTTTTGGTGCTATAAGTTACGACAAAGGACTGAACAAGTCGAAGATAGATGAGGCGTTGTGCAAGGGCTGCGGCGTTTGCGCTTCGGCCTGTCCGTTTAGTGCAATCAAGATGCTCAATTTCACTGACGAGCAAATAATGGCGCAGATAGAAGGGGTTTTGAAGAGTGGAAAGAAAGAGTAATAAGGGAGGAGAGAGATGGCACTCAAGTTATGGCGTAAGCCGTTAGACGCAGAAAGTGTGAAGGTAGAGCGTGGGCGTGTGGTGATTCTTGAAGACTTATGCAAAGGTTGTGGTATTTGCATTGAATTCTGCCCTGAAGAAGTGCTTGTTGCGGCAGTAGGAGTGAACGCTCACGGTTATCACCCGCCACAGGTTGCCAAGCCTGAGGGGTGCGTCAACTGCGGGCTTTGTTCTCTCATATGTCCAGATTTTGCGATATTCTCTGTACCCCTAAACGAAACTACTACCTTATCGGAGAAGAAGGATAGGCGGAGTTCCGCCGGCGTTTGAAGGTTGAGGAAGGGAGTATTGCATAGGAGGAAGGAATGATGATTGAGAAGGCGCAGTCTTTAGGCAAAGGCGAAATAAGCAGCACAACAAATCATCCATTAGAGAAGTATTTGCAGATGGAGCGATTTCCCCACATCTTTTGTCCAGGCTGCGGCATCGGGACGACAGTCAATGCATTCATAACTGCTGTTTCTGAACTTGAGAGAGCAGGGCTTATCGACTATAAGGAACTGGCTGTTGTGACTGGGGGGGGCTGTCCGAGTAAGATAGCCTGCTACCTACGAATGGATGCCTGCTATATGCCGCTGGGCAGTGTGATTCCCTTTGCAGCAGGGCTTAAAACTGCTAATACCAAATTGAAGGTCGTTGTGATATCGGGAGAGACTGACCTTATTGGAATTGGAGTCAATCATTTCATTCATGCTGCTCGTCACAATCTCGACATAACGGTCATCTGTCTCAACAGTTTCCTTTACGAAGGGATAGTTAGTAGGACAGCAGCCTCATCTTCTGAGATTGCTTCATCCTTGACTACTCCCTATGGAGAAAGCGGGACTTTTCTCAATTTGCCTTATCTCGCAGTCTCCTCAGGCGCTGTCTACGCAGCCCGTTGGACGACCGTCCATGTGCGTCGTCTCAAAGACTCTATTAAAGAATCTATGCTCAAGCAAGGTTTTCGTTTTATCGAAGCAGTAACTCCTTGCACAACCGTCTTTGCCCGCTATAACCGTCTCGGAACAAGCCTCGATGTGATGAAGTATCTCCTCGAGAATTCCATCGTAAAAGAGAACATAGCCCCTCTTATGGCTGATATCGGTTTCAACAACGGAATGATAATCTGTGGCAAGTTTGTTGACCGTACCCGTCCGCCTTCCTTTGACCTTTATAAGAAAAGTGCGAAGTAGAGGAAAAGAAGCATAGAACAGTAAACAGTATTGCTCTTAATAAGAGGTTTTTAACGGAAAAATTTAGTTCGTCAAGAAAAGATTGCGTCTTTCTTCTCGAAAAAAATAAATCGCACCACAGACAAAAAAGACAGTACTGCCGAGAATTGTTGTGTTTAAGAAGAAGGAGTTGTGGGGTCTTCTTTCTGAGATACATTTGAAGGATGTGTAAGGGGAAGGAGAGATGAGATGTTGACGAAAGTGTTATTTTCTTTTGCTCTGTTGAAAAGTAGCGAACCTTAAGAGGGGCTTTGTCGAAAGAAAAGGCGTCTGCCAAATTGCTTACACAGAAACTCTCCTCACTCAAGAGATTCTCTTCTAAGATTCTCTTCTATGTTGCGCAGAGATAAAGACTACTAAAAAGAAAGAGAATTTCGACTCCTTTTTAACAAACTCATCTCTGTCGCCATCGGCCTGCGCATAATGAAGGAACCTGTAAAGAGTTGCGGCTGCTGATTCAACTGGTCTTGAGACAGAACGAAAACTCTTCATTACTATGCGCGCATTTTAGGGAAGATGTGTCATTAGAAGATGTGATGATTTGAGCGTACGACATAACAATATAGTTGCCATACATTTTTTGTGTTTGTGGTTCAGATTAGGAGAGCGTTTCTGTTGCTATTGAGGAAGAGAACTTTTCTTACTCTTTTCAACAGAGCGATACTAAGTTAGATACCACGAGTTTGGGCGAACTTGGGCATTATCTTGCACAAGTGAAACAAGTAAAAGGAGAAAAATCTGACACTGTATTTGTCCGCAAGGTAAGGAGAAACGAGCATTTCAATGCATCCGGATGCGGATCAGTAAGCGTAAGTGAAGCGGGATTAGAAGTCGGGGCGGGGCGAATCTTGGCGGGCTGGTAAAAAAAGTCGTCCTCACCGCCTCCCAGTTGAAACGATATACAGCATAGCGGTAAAGGGAAAATTGTTGAATTAATGGTAGAATATGAGAACCCGAATTCATCGGGCATTTTGAACTTAGTCACCCCAAAATCAAAAATTTCTTGTGGTCTCAAAAATTTAATTTAAGGACTTAAGAAGAAAAAATTTTTTCCAAAAAGGCAAAAGAAATAGATAAATTCGCAATTTGTCCTATTAGACGCACAAAATGAATTGAACTTCTTAACATAACTTATTGAAGCAAAAGAAGTGCGATTGAAAAATACACAAAATATAAGTCTATTGTGCGTCAATAAACAAAAGGTCGATATGTCTACTCATCTCTCAAATAGAAGGTATTTACTCTGCTTCTAACACATTCTCAGCCCATACCTCTCATTTCAAATCTCCGACCCATTCCAAAAATGTTTATCTGGGCTGCCTAAAATCCAAACCAACAGGAATGGTTCACATTAAAAGAGACTTATCTGAAACCAAGTATTAAAGATTTCCTTCTTTTTATCAGGAAGAGCATCTCTGCTTTTGTCTACCTCTTTTGGAGAACGGTCTCAATCTTGCGACGAAAGAGTTCATCTGAACAGATTCCGAGAAAAGATTCTAAGTGCTCGCTTAGGTTCTCAAATCCGACAGCGACCAAAGAATCAACGCTCATCAGCGCCAAAAGCCTGTCTATTCCGTATCCGTTATCTATCTTCTCGCCTTCTTTGACAAAATGTTCAATATAATCGAGCAGGTGATTTGGTTCTCTCTTCGCAAGATGTGCCGCAGCAACGGCACGCAACTTCACATCTAAATCCACTCTCTCACATATCGCACTCAAAACAGCAATCGAATATGAATCTTCTCCTAACTTCGCAATCGATGTTACATCTTTGTATTCCTTCACAACCAGACCGCGCCATCTCAACATCATTGTTTCTTTCTCTGGGACCTCGGATGGTTTGATTCCGAGACGACTTGCCAGATTCCTTTTTATCTCCTCTTTAAGTTCAGGATGCTTTTTATCAAGTAGCCCGAGCAGAGCGTATGCGGAGCGCAATGTGCCAATTCTTCCAAGCGACTGAGCCGCTGCAAAACGCACACTTACCGCTTTGTCCTTGCTCAATCGTCCGAGCAACCCTATAACAGAATCATCCTTTTTCTCTCTGAGCATCTGCGCCAATGCAACTCGCACACCTATATCCGCAGCGTCAAGCAAAACGGAAAGAGAAAGAAACTCATCAGGGCTGCCAACTTCCAGGATTCCTTTCGCCGATTCAATGCGAACAGTCTTTGATTCATCTGATAGATATTCCCTCAACCGCTCAATCCCATCTCCTTTTTTGATTATCTGTTTGATTTCCTTGTTGCTTTTCGAGGGTTCTGTAACCTGAGCCGATGTATGTATAATGCGCAACCACTGAGATGGAGGCATTGGAACGGAGATTGATTTGATAAATGCGGTTGAGGTGGTCGATGTTGTAACTGACTTCGTATTCAGGGGGTTGGCTTTCGGGATGTGGATAATAGAGGCAGAGTCTATTACCTGAGCCATCGTAGATATTTTCAACTATCCGGGAGACGGATTCATCGAAAGCGCTACTATATGTTGAGTGAGAGTTACCGACTGTTTGTTTTTCTTTAAGCGTGTTTCCGAGCGAGTCATAAGATAGTTCAACGGAAGTATCATTATCTTCTGCTTTTATAATTCTGCCGAGATAGTCGTATTCAAAATGCTCAAATGTTGTTTGATATTCAGGGTTACCTGCTTTTGCGTAAGGACCTAATGTTATTTGACGATTTATGAGGCGTTCGGAGGGGTCATAGTAGTTAGTCGCAACGGTTCCGTTTCCGTCTATTCGTTGATAGATTGTGTCGTTGCGATGGTAGAGAATCGTAGTTTCAGTTCCGTCTGCGTAACGGGTCTTTACTCTTCGGTCTTTTGAATCGTAGAAGTATTCAGTTCTGTTTCTGTTGTCGTCGATTTGTGCAGTGAGTCTTGAATTATCATCCCATTCAAGAATGGTGAGGACGAAGTTGCTGCGGGATGTTTGTGGATATTTAAGGTATTGTTTGGTGTAGATTCTGCGAGATAGTAAATCGTATCCGAAGTCAGTGCGATTGCCGTCTGCGTTGATTGGGAGAGAAGGGTTAGGGAGTAATGCGATGGTTTGAGCGTCCCATAAGTAGAAGGTGGCGAGGTCGAGAATTGTGCCGCTTATAGGTGCGTTTGCGTCTGTTGTGTATCGGAGTAATCCTTTTGAGTCGTAGTAATTACGGCGTGTATTGCCGAGGTTATCCACAGTTACTACCAGTTCGTCTCTTGTATTATAGAAGTTATAGGAATAGAAGACTTGTTCGGTGAATGGAGGGGAGGAGGAGAGTTCGTGTTCTTCTGAGATGAGAACATTACCATTTTTATCGTAATAGGTTTTCGTCCAGTTGCCGAGCGGGTCTATGGTCTTGGTTCTGCGTCCTGCGCTGTCGTATTCGAAAGATGTTTTGTTGAGGCGGTCATCGAATGTGTATAAGACTTCTGAATCGGCTGAATATATTGTTGCGCTTTCAATATAGTGGTCTTCATCGTTTGAGCAGGCTTCTCCTGTTTGAGAATTGAGATATACAAGTTGCGAGTTCTCGTATTTGAAGAAGTCGGTTTTAGAGACGACGAGGCAGTTCCATTCGTCATAAGCATTGGGCGTGCGAGCGAAAGCAGACAGAATTATGGTGATTTTCTTTTTTGAAGGGTAAATAAGACAGTGATGACGGCGGCGATGGCGAGCAGCAGAACAACCACAATGATTGTCGTCACAAATCCAGAAGAAACCTCAATCGCTCGTTTGTGAAGTTCCGTTCTTTTCTCGTTTTTGTTCTCTTCAAATGCCGACTGTTCATTATAATTTCTCCTGCCGCTTGCTAAAGTTTTCGAAGCACTGTTCTTTTCTTCTACAATAGAAGAATTTTTCTCTTTACTGACATCGACAGGCTCTTCGCAAGGCTCATCTGTTGGTTCGTCACCTTCTTTATAAGGTTCTTCTTCACTGGTTGAAGTCCTTGTAAGACGGTTATACCAGTCAGAGGGAAGCGGTGCGTCAGGGTCAATAAAAGATTCGTCGAACGGAGTTTCCTGTTTCGTCTTACTTTTCTCAAGCAATTTTTTGAGCAGTTCTTGGACTTCTTGTTTGAAAGGGGAGGCAGGGTATTCACGGAGTAAGCGCTGAAGCGTTGCGATGGCTTTTTCGGTCTGATAGAGATTTTCGTAGCATTTTGCGAGGCGAAGGAGTGCTTCGTCGGTAAGCGGGAACGGAGTTTCGCCAGGTTCGACAATCTTTTCGAGAAGTCTCGTATAAATGGAGAGTTTTTCAAAATAGAGTTTCCATTCTTTGAGAAGTTGAGAGCGTTCTTCATCTGTTTCCGCAAATTCGAGAGGACACGGCGAGTGTTTCCAAATCTCTCGCTGGATGTGTCTTGAAAGAAGCAACGCATATTTTGCGTAGAGATTGAGCGGTTCATTTAACATGGATTCCGCAAGTGATAACATTACTTTTTTGTCTTTAACCCAATAGTCTTCCTCTTGTTTTGCTTCTATTATCTTATTTAATGCCTTCTTATCCCTTTCGTCCTCTTCTGGTTTTATTGTTGTTATTCTTATCGTGTTTGATGCTAATGTATAATTACGGAAGAGAAGAAACAATTTTATCTCAAACATTCCAGATTTACTAAAAGGGTCACAAAAGGTGTGCTTATTCAATTTCTCCCCTGAGTAGTATCCATCGAACGATAGTCCTACGTATATACGCAGCGAATCTCCTTGAGGAATTTTATAGGTGAGAAAGTCTTTGCAGAAAGAAGGTCTATATCCCCAAAGAGTACGACCTTTCTCTTCTTTAATTTTAATGTAGGAAAAACTGGCAAATTCGGACTGGCTATCATAAGCGCGGGTATATGAAGTAGTATCTATCATTATCTTTCGGTCTGTTTTGTTCGTTATGGTGACATAGACAATTACAGGTTCATATATCAAAAACCTATTTTTTGCGGCTTCGATATCTAACGAAACGCCATCTGGGCTTACCTGCTCGTATACAGGCTGTCTCATATTCGGTTCTCTCTCATCTTCTCCGATAGAAAGTTCAGACCATAATATGAAGAACATCACTGCAATTGCTACTTTTAGCCAGTTCATTAGACCCTTTCCCTACTTCGGCACCTTGAGCATCAGATCTATTGGACCTGATGAGTCTCTTCTAATCTTATCTAATGTCTCATCAGTGTATTGTGTTCCGGATTGAAAATGTTCGTCCATTATTCCACTGTCTTCGTGTGTTGAGTGGAAGATATGACCTAATTCATGTAACACGGTATCTTTTTCATTCTGTTCACATTTACCATCACGGAGACACTCTCTAAAAATAAATGAAACATTACCGCTCTTTTCAGAAGCCAATCCTAAAACCCATCCTTTCTGCTGGACTTCGGAATCCGGGTCTCCATCGCCATCCACCTCTGGCTGAAATGCTGATTGTATATATACTGCCCAGAAAGATGGTCTGCTGACCAGTTGTTTCTTACTAAATAGAAATGCTTTTTCAGAGTCCGTCCACCTCTCAACTTCGCCTGGATACAGATTTTCGAGGAAGTTGCAATCTTTGTCTTGCGCTTCTTTCACTTCTACGACCAGCACAAACGCTCTTTTGAATTCAGGCTCAAGACGAGATGAGTCGGGCAACTTCGGCAAAACATTCGGGTCGTCATCGTCAACTAATTCAAAATCAAGAGGCAGCCTTTTGTTGGTAGGGTTTGGATTCTGAGAAACGGTAACAGTAATATTTTTACCCACAACCTCTGTGTTAAGTAACACAGGAACGATAACATCGCTGCCATCCGCCGCCGCTTTTTTGATGGTCAACTTCCCTCCTTGAAAACGGTCTTTACTGCCGTCTTCTACTTTTATGTCTGTCGTCAAAGATGCCTCCCAGTTATTGCCCACTTGCTTCACCGCCGTCACTTTTCCTTTAACCTTTAACTTCTCAGGGGCTGGCTTTGCCATCGAATCCAGTTCAATGTGTAGTCTACGCCAGACGCTCAGAAGTTTGGTAATATTGGAATCAGGAACAGATTGACCTGTTGTCGTATCTATCACATTGATTCCATCAGGATTGTCTTGATTCCTCAAGTTGTTTGCGAGAAAACCTCTCTGCTTCTCACTTGCAAGATAAGCAACGACACGGAAATTGTCGCCGGGTTGCGTCGTCACCTGAAACTTCACTTCAGCGGTGTTTGAGTTTTTCTTTACTACGGTTTCTGCTACTTTATCTGTACCCTCGTTGTCGAGTTTTCCGTGTTTGGCAGGCTTGTCTCCTTTGTTATCTTCCTCTTCGGATTCGTCATCTAACGGCTCCGTATTCGCACTTAAGTCGTCAACATCAAATGCGCGTAAGAAGACTGTTTCATCCTCCACCGCCACCTGGTCAAGTTTAACTATCACTTTTACAGTATCACGAGGCAGAGTCAGAAGCAGTATTCTGGTATTTTCTTTTAGACGAACCCAGTCCTTCGATTCTATCACCAATTCTTCAGCGCCTGCCGTGTTTGAAACCACCTTAAAACTCCGCCTTTTGTGCTCCTCCTCTTTGCCTGCACCTATAATGGAATCCGCAACCGCTTCGCCGTCTTTGAATTCGTCCTTATCTATGTTCTCAATTCTTCCAACAAGCGTGACTGTATAGATACATTTGCCTCCTTCGCGCTTTCGTGTGTACTTTTTTATCAGACCAACGGCACTTCTTGACTCGGGAAAAACACGCAAGGTCCTTCGTTCAGTATTCGGAATCTTCTCTTCATCAAGATTGTCATCCCAACTTATAGAATTGCGCATCCCTTTAAGCGTTACTGAAAGAATCTTCGGTTTCGCTTTCTCACCGTTATAAACTATTCGCTCAGTGACCGTGCACAAAGCATTTCCCGCAATATCCTCTATTGTGCCAAATTCAGTCGGTCCAATCCGTATCCTTATCATCGTTCCAGGCGGTAGCGAAGTAGAGGCGTAGAAGAGCACGATTTTACCGTCCTGTTCGAATTCAAAGATGCCCTCTACAGGTAATTCAATCTCGAAGCCAGGATAGGTTGCTCCAACATAAAAGGAGAACGGATTCACTGTTTCAGAATTTATCGGCTCAGAAAACTCTGCGCGAACGATGAGTTTAGGACCTATAACAGCGTCTTCTGCTGGCAGAAGGTCGACTAACTCAGGTGGTGTGGTGTCCCGTAAAACATCGAATAACTCTGTTATTCCCTCAGCAATAAATTCTACCAGACCGCATTCTTCGGCAGGAATGCGAATCACCTGCACCTCTCCATCAGCAGCGTTATTTGACATTTCGTCAAATGCATTCTCAATCATTCCGCCCACTCCTATCGGAATAAATAAAAGAGTTCTACTTTTATATACACCTTTCTCGTGCAAATATGGCTCCAACTTTATTTCTCTTTCGCACAATAAATCTCTTTTCGGCTTCTCACCGCCACTGTTTGGTTATTTTTGGAGTTCTGTAAGGCGTTTTTGAGAAAGTTGCGCCCACCAACTATTCGGATGATGCTCGAGCACCCATCGATACGCTTCCTTCGCTTCGTCTACTTTCTCTTCTGCTTCAAGCAAGGTCGCAAGAAGATAACCTGCCTCTGCGCCGTAGATTGTGTCAGAGAAATTGTCACGAATGATGCGATTTGATTCTATTGGAGGGTCTGGCATCTCTTTTTTCTGTCTGTCAATAAAAATCCCATAACGAGCAGCAAGAGCAACATCTTCATCAGTGATGTGGTCCCAAGAAAGGTGCATTGTATAACGAGCACAGACATCAAGCAAACGCAGTGCATCTCTTTCTCTTTGCGTCTCAGGTTGTTTAATCGTAATAACGAGAGGTGCCGATTCGATTTTTTGAAGGACGAGATTGTAGATTGAGTTAGAAGTTCCTTCGCTTCCTGTCGCTGCTTGAATAGTTATGGTTATTGCGTCTCTTTCATCTCTGAACAAACTTCTACCGCTTTTGCCAAAATAATCTCTGATGTACGCCTTTTCAAGATATGCTAAATTCAGTAGGGGTGATTCTATTTTACCATTCGGAGGAATTTCTCTTAAAGTAACGACTGAGGGGGTGTCAACTGTTCTGATGTGAGGAGCAGGAGAATAATGCTCTACCAAATTCTCTACAAACTTCCATTCCTTCCATTCAGATTCATTGCTAATCGGCGGGTCTCTTTTCACTGTAAACAATAGTTCCCATTCCCAGTCCACATCTATTATCGTTAAAGGTATTTTCTCATAACTTTGAATGACAGCCTTAAATCCAATGGGTTCACCGTAAAAGTAGACATCTTTTTCTGGTATCAGGACGAGACGAACATCGTATTTTGTCGGCTCATTTGCTCGTAGCCCCCAAAAGGTGCAAAAAGAGGCGGTAAAGAACAGGATGAGCAAGAGGAATCGTCCATTTGTCATTTTTTTTCTCCTCCTAAAATGGATTAGATGCTTTTCTGATTTTCCAAATGTTTTTCGGACAGAAGTAAACATTTGCCAGACTGCCTTGTTTATCACCCTCCAAGTCAAAATAGTCAAACTGAAAAACAGGGTCAACGGCATCTTTGGCAGGTCGGTTTTCATCTACAAAACCTCCTTGTGGGGTTAAACCTCCTGCTGGGAAGTAGACATTATTCATAACATCGCCCATCAGAAGTCTATCTCCTTCTCTTATATCTTTGAATTCTGCCTCGTCGTCGCCTACATATCGTTTAAGTGGCATTAGTCTCAATATTGTCAGCGAATAATATTTCGGTATGATTGCTTCTCCTTGATATTGGTCAGTTACGCTTATACCTTCGTGTACGAACTGGTGTCCCATCTCATGCACAAAACACTTCTTAAGGAGCAATTTTATTCGTGTCTCCATCTCTTCAGGAGCAAGACGCAGTTGAATCTCACGATTGTTGTAAAAGCGTTTGTCAAGTCTGTTGTTGTTAACATCATCTGCGAACTTGCTTAACTCTATTTCGCAGCGCTCAGCAAAAACTACGATGCCATTCTTATGCGGGTATGATTGACCAAAAGTGTTTTCTTTGACTTTACTGAGCACCAAGCAGTAAACATAATTCGGTGACGACTCCTTGTCAATTCCACCGAAAGCAGATTTTGCAGGTGAATTTTCTCTTATCAGTGGTGGAAGTTTTCCCTCTATTCCAGTCTTGGGCTCACTTTCTATCTTTTCCTTGTAATTGAGTTCAGTTGTATTACCGGCGTCGTGGAATTCGACATAACACACATTTGGCGGCGGAGATTTCTCCATAAACGCCTTCGGATTGTAACTCTCATTCAACTGCTTTATTATCTCTTCCTTCCAGCCGGCTCCCAACCATTTCTCCAAATAATTCCTGCCGTTTTTGTCTTTCATCACATCTATCTCGACCCGCACCCTACGCCATACAGTCATTATCCCTGTCTCATCACATTCGCAATTCACCTTTTCTTCAACCCATTTATCTCCTTCCTGTTTCCGTTCCACCAAATCGGCTGAGACTTTGTAATTGTCTCCCGATGCATCCGTCACATGCAATTCAACCTTGCTCTCATAACGATAATACTTCGCTGCACCTTCCCCCTTTTCCCCGAGACTCCTCATCTTGCAACAAACTTTCTCTCTGTATTCAGCCGCCTCCTGTCGCGCAACTTTCACACGAGAATTTTCTACAATCTCATATCCCGCTACCGATACAAAAAAGTTTTTATCTTCTCTTTCAGGGTAATCTCGATAATTATCATTCCCTTTCTCTCCGTTACTATCTATCTCGCTTATCTCAGAGGGGTCGTCAGGGTCAACAACCTTGAATCTAACAAAGTTCTTCTCAAGGTCTAACTCCTTCTTAACGAACACTTCTACCTTGAGCACCACATTCTGAACATTCACTTTCTCTTCTGCGTTTCCTTCTGGCGGATGGCGAAGATTTGTGTAAATCTTTCCTCGATTGTCTCCGCCTTTTCTGCTCTTACTCTCATACAGCCCTTTTATTTCTGTTATCTCTACCTTACAGTCCTTCACATCGTAAAAAACTTCTGTCTGCTCAAAACCGAATTCTATTAAGCCGCGAGGTGCGGCTGGAATAACTATTGTAACACCATAAATTACAC
Organism: Planctomycetota bacterium; assembly: GCA_026418755.1. Classification (GTDB taxonomy): domain Bacteria; phylum Planctomycetota; class SKW154; order SKW154; family SKW154; genus SKW154. The sequence continues at coordinate 851 of JAOAAR010000005.1, read as the reverse complement.
CTTCTATTCCCTCACCGAATATCAAAACCTGTGATGTCGAAACATTCGGCTCAAGTTCGCTGGCGTAAAGCGGAATCTCTACCTCACATAACAGGTCTCTGTGCGGCTTCACTGGCTCAATCGGCGGCTTTATTCCGTCATTGTCGCTCATCGGAATCGGCGGTCCTATATCTATTATATGCTCCTCGCTCCAACTCCGCACCCTGATACTCGTCAGATTCTTACCCTCCCCTCCCGTCACCCTCACAACCACTCCAAACGGACTCTCTACATTCTGCCACTCATCAGACGGCGCAAGATGAATCCTCTCAACCCTCTCCCCACTCAACGCGTTCACAACTTCAAGTTTTACATAAGTCGGCGTTGCTCTGTCAATAGGCTTCCCGAGATAATTAAGAGCAAGCGGAACTGAATCGCCAGGAGAATAAGTAGCGACTGATGTTTGTGGCAGCTTGAATTCGTAAAGCGGTTGCGGTGGCTCTGGTAACGCCGGCTGCGGAACAAATGGCAACTCCACTTTATTCAAATACTCCGAACCGAAATTCGTGTTTCCAACTGTCAGAGATACATCACTTGTTTTTATTGCAGGATGAGCCGACACCTGAATAGACAGAGTCGGCTCCGAATAATGCAAAATCGCAAACTCACGACTCTCAATTCTCAATGCTCCCTCGCAGGGCAATACATAACACCCTTTGTTGATTCGGCAAACAGAATCTATCTTGTCCATATTGGGTGAAAAAACAATTGTGGAAATAAATGTAAGGCTAGGCGGTGCCCTATGAGCTTTTATCTGGAATTTTGTTGGGAGTGTTGACGAGGACTTTTCCTTACCTCGTAAAGCTTAAGCG
>JAOAAR010000061.1 GCA_026418755.1 Planctomycetota bacterium | reverse complement strand
TATATGGGCTATACTATCATCAATCCGCAAATCCACATAGTCAATCCGCCATTTTTTCATACACAAGTATTGTGCAGAAATGGCTTTGGGGAGTTCTACGCCGTAGCGGCGTGAAACATCATAGACCAACCAGTAACTTTCACCGATGCCTATGGCATTCATCATCTCAAAAGGCCCTTTTCGCCATCGGAGGGCTATCTTTGCTCCGCGGTCTATGTCCGCAGGTGACGCTACCTCCTCGTCGAGCATCTCTCCTACTACGAAGAAGACCGCTCCTAACATCCGCCGCCTAACCAATTCAAACTTCTCTTTTTCTACATCCCCTTTCTCTATCTCCCATTTCGTCCCCTTCTCAAACCGCTCTTTGAGAAGGGCGGATGGGGCGTAAAACTCGCCCAACTTCGCTCTCAAACTCTCCATTGAATGATACGCTATGGGAATCCCTGTTACATTCATCAACTCGAAAGGTCCCATTCCGATTCCGAAACTCTCTTTTACCGCCTCATCAACTGTTTTAGGATTCGTCCATCCTTCGCTTACGAGCCGCACCGCCTCGTTCAGCCAAGGTACGAAGAAGCGATTCACAATAAAGCCCGGCGTATCTTTCACAGTGATTACTGTTTTGCCGTGGAGATAACCGAACTGCGCCGCTTCCTTCAGAACCTCTTCGTCAGTCTGTTCTCCACTGATTACCTCTAAGAGCCTGTTTTTCGCCGGATGGTAAAAATAGTGCATTCCTACGAACCGTTCCGGCCGTCCGCTTGCACTGCCTAACGCTGTCACCGACAGACTGGAAGTGTTTGTCGCAAATATGCACTCCTTTTTACAGACCTTGTTCAGTTTCTTGAACAACTCTGCTTTCACCTTCTCATCTTCAAAGACCGCTTCTATCACCAAATCACAGTCTGCTGCATCCTCTTCTCTCGTTGTCGTCTTGATTCGCCCCAAAATCCTCTCTACATCTGCCTCTTTGAAAATCTTCTTTTCTACCCCTTCTTTGAGAAGGGATTTAATCCGCTCCATCCCGTTTCTCAAAAACTCTTCTTTTAAATCGAGAAGGAGCACTTCAAACCCTTCTTGCGCAATCTTCTGCGCTATCCCGGAGCCCATCGTTCCCGCACCGATAACACAAACCTTCTTTACCATATTACTCTTCCTTAAAAAGTCTGTGTATTATCTTAACAAAGTGGTACCAACCTCTCAAGAAGAGTAAGTTATTTGTCGGAGAAAAGGGCTGTCGGCTTCTACTTTTTCTACTCAACCGCCTTTTTAATGCGTTCAGTTTTAAGCGTTTCCCAAGAGATGGGAAAGAACCCGCCAGATGGCTGCCTATGTGGCGTCGTTCAGATTTCCCAAATGCTGACAAAAGGACTGACCCAACACATTATAAAATACCATCGGAAAAAGTATCATCTTCCCCGCCGCTTTTTCCTCTGTTCTAAGGAGTTGGCGGTGTCCGAAACTGTCGCATTCTGCCTGGGCAGAGAGCGGTTCTCTCTCCAGAAGCGACATAGGAAGAGAAGAGCCTCGCCACGACTCCCTAACGAGTTTTCACATTGTGCCTCTTTTATTGTCTTCTCAATCTCAATCTCTGAGCATTCATCGCTTAAGAACTCAATAACCACTTTCAGAGGTGGACGAGCCACCCAACACTCCTTTATTGATGGTGGAGATTCATCCAGCAACGAAAGCAAATCTTTATACTCCTTCTCTGTAAACGCTAAAAAGTTCTCCGCTCTCTCAATGTCAAACTCCGAAAGAATCTGCGCAAGTTCTTTCACATCGAACTTTCCACGCAGTTTGTTCAGCATAACCGTTTTCAGTTTAGCCTCCTCCTCGTCCTCTGCCTCGATGAGAACACAGGGAACACTCTCCATTCCTGCTTTCCTAGCCGCACGCAATCTGTGCGCCCCGTCAATCACCTGATATGCTTCACTCCCTCTGTAGCGACACACAAGAATCGGTTGTAAAAACCCTTTCTCTTTTATTGCTCTTACCAGAGAGTTGAAAGTTCGCTCATCCATTCTGTTCGGGTTCCAATGGTTCTCCTTCAAACGGGATAACGGGAGTTCTACCACTATCATCCAATACCTCCTTACAAGATTCCCTCACATCGCAGATGAAATAAAACGGTCGGGAGAGAAGCTCTCTGCAGAGTAAATGTGCTGCTTTTCGGAAATTCATCTCCCTTGCGTTCGCCTTCTTATCGCTCCCCTTCCTTCTGTTGCATAAGCGCACCTTCAACCATCGTCGCAACAGTTCTTCAAAAACCGCTGACTCTGCACTCTTCTCCTCCAGAATCTCACAAAGCGCCTCTTCATCGTGCAACCTCTCCGCACCATACCCTAATGCATTTAACTCGCCTAGTAGAAGCCTCCCTTCCTTCGGCAGAGATACACGCCCTACACAGACAAAACCTGCCTTCTCTAAAAACTTCGAATACCCTCCCATAACCGCAAGGCACTCTATGAGCCTGACAGAAAGAAGCGGCATAGTCGAACGCAAAAGCGCTGAAGCAAGCCCCAATCCTCGAAACCTTGGGTCTATCACAATCCGCTGAACAACTCTTACCTCATCGTTTAAAAGATGTTTCCTCACTCCTCGGGTCAAACCGCTTCCACTGTAACGCCCACCGGTTACTATGTTGCGGAGTTTCAAATCTCCCATAGGATAAGCGTAGACAACAACACCGATTGGCTCACCATCCAGAGTCAGAATAAAGATTTTGTCAACTATTCCCGTCGAATGGGATTTGTAATGAAAATGCGCAAACCGCTTCCAGTCGGACAACCTCCCCTCCCTAACACGCAATCTGCTGTAAAAACTGATTAACTTGCCTGGCTTCTTCTCCTTCCGCTCAACAATCCATTCTCCTCCTCCTTTAGGATAGACTAACAAATCCGGATGTAAGTCGCTTAAGATATCATCGTTAGCCGTTGCTACCACTGCACTCTTCTTAGTCTTATTCACCACGCGACGCAGATTGTAAGAAACCACTTTCGCAGTCAGCCTGTCAAGAGTAGAACAGAACTCGTCTGCTATAAGCAGAGAGGGCTCCTTCGAAAGAGCATATGCTAAGCGGAATCGGCTCTTTTGCCCCTCGGACAACTCATCAAAGCAGCGCAACATCAAAAACGCCTCTCCCAAACCCACCAACGACAGAATCTCAAGCGCTCTTTGAAAAGAACAATCAAGAGAATCGATAAGAGAAGAGCCCTTATCGAAAATGGTTTCCGAGATGTCTAAGGCGCCTTCAACATTTCTCTTAATGAACCTCAGAATGGAACTCTTGCCACAACCACTCGGACCTGTCACAAAAGCAATCTCCCCTTTACCAATAACAAGGTCTAACCCCTTTACAATCTCAACCTTTTGCGGACTCGACCCTATGCCGAACATCTCTTGAATCGCTACTATCCGCTTACTCACCATCGGAAAGGACGCTCTCTGGGCAATCTCTATCTTCATTCTTCTCTTCCTCCCTTTCTCGCCGACTCCAAGCAGCAATCGCACGATATGCCCTGCTCAAATAAACAGACACATTTTTCTGAGCAATCCCCAACCTCTTCGCTATCTCATCCTGCGTGAGGTTTTCGTTGTAATACATATCAATAACCTGCCGTTGCCTCCCACTCAGCATGTGACGCCAGTCAAGAATCACCTTTGTAATCCACCTTCTCCTCACAATCCGATGTAGAGCCTCTGAACTCAAATGCCCATGATTGATTCTCCCATCATATATTGATGGAATCTTTTTCTTCATATCCTTGCATAACTCTTGACAGAACTCTTTCTTAAGACAGGTCTTGCAGTCCATTGTTAATTTTTCCTCCATTGTGTTAATATATTTTGTTAACAAATAGTATCTACATTATAATAATAACTGTTAACAAACACTTGTCAAGTATCCTGAAAAATTTTTTGTAAAAAATGTTGACAAACTTGTTTCTATGTTGTAAACTTATTAGCGGTTAGAAAATCTCGGAGGTGTTGGATGATGAGGAACATAGGACAGGCGATTAAAGAGTTGCGTTTGAGGCGGGGTTGGACTATTCGGAAGTTAGCGGAGCTTGTCGGTAAGACTCCCGCTTATGTCTCTTTGATTGAAAACAGGAAGCGACAACTCAGCATGCCTCTCTTAGAGGTTTTTGCAAACGCATTGGGTGTCTCTCCTGCCTACTTCTTACAGGATACTTCTTGTAAGAAAGAGAGCGGAGAGGTCCGTCACAAAATCCTCGAAGAACTCTGGGCGGTGATTGAGCGGTACTCCTTGCCGGAAGATAATAAAATCTTCTGCCGTATGAGAAGAATCCCTGTCATCTCTTGCACCGCTGCTGGAGAACCTGTCGCTTATGAGGATATGTTTCCTGTTGGTTATTCGGACGAGTTCGTCGAAGCGCCTGATATAACCGATGAGAACGCTTTTGCGTTGCGCATTCGTGGGGACAGTATGGAGCCTTACTTAAGCGACGGAGACATTGTGATTGTTTGTCCTTCATGGAAAGTGAAGGAAGGGAAGCCTGTCGTTGTGAAGGCAAAAGACGGTGAAGTAACCTGTAAAATTTTCAACAAAAGTGATGATAAGGTTGTCCTTTCTGCATCGAATCCGCGCTATCCGCCAAAAGTTCTCTCTTCCGAGAGTATAGTCTGGATGTACCCTGTCGTCCGGGCTATCAAAAACTTCTATTAGAAGCAGAGTAGATGCAGAATGGCATTCTTAACAGGCTTTTCTCTCTCTTGCAGAATGTTGAACAGTGGAAGCCGTTATTAACTTGTAAGGAAACTGAGGGAGATGTTTCTTACTCCTTCAGAGTGTATTAAGATGGTGGTCGGGACAGTCTTATCGGGCTAATCGCAAGCCTCTGCTTTTCGCGTACTCTATAAGATGACGGAATTCACCGATGTCAATACAATCGCGTAGTTCGGGGAAGAGCCTCGCCTTGTAACAAGGGCGATACTGTGCCATCAGGTTCAAATATGTATTCGGAGAAACTTCATCCGCCAAGAAGTCTATGATTTGTCTTGCACCGGAAAGCCCGTTTGGCAACACGAGATGGCGCACCAGAACCCCTTTTACTGCAATCCCCCCTTCAACTTTCAAATCGCCTACTTGTCGTTGCATCTCTTTTAGGTTCGCCTTCATAACATTGGGATAATTTCTGACTCTTGAGAGCCGTTCTGCCGTTTGCTCGTCCGCGTACTTCGCATCAGGCATATATATCTCAACCCAGCCTTCCAGCGCTTTTAATACTTCAACGCTGTCGTAGCCTCCTGAATTCCAGACAACGGGAACTCGAAGACCCCTCTCTCTCGCCTTTATTATAGCACATAAAATAGGTAGGGCGAAATGGGTCGGACTTACAAAATTTATGTTTTTCGCCCCACATCTCTCAAGATAAAGAATCAACCTGACCAACTCATCTTCGCTTACAACTTCTCCTCTTACGGACTGACTGATGTCGTAATTCTGACAATAAACACAGTGAAGGTTGCAGCCTGAGAAGAAGATAGTTCCCGAACCCGTACTACCGACTAGCACAGGCTCTTCTCCATAGTGAAGGAAAGCGCTTGAAACGACCATCTTGTCTGCGACACGGCAGGCGCCTCTCTTTCCCTCTGTCCTCCTCGCCCCACACTCAAGCGGACACATACGGCACTTTTTCATCATCTCTTCGCACAGCCTTCTCGCCTCTTCATAACCGATTTTGCCCGACATATTGTGCTGTTCCCTTTCTTAAGAAACTTTCCACTATTTTAGTCATTGCACACTGACGGTCAATCACAATACCACCCCATCGTTCCCAAAACCCATTCTGCTACACGACAGAATCGCCGCTTCGAATCAGTTCTTCAAGATTAGCCCATAAGAAGTTGTTGGCGGCGGCTGGGAACAACGCTTGTAACTCCTTCAACAAAATTGGATTGGATTCTATTCTGTAAGTTAATACAATGGGAGCAGCGTGAGGGCGTTGTTGAAAGGAGAGATGTATGAGTGACCCGAAGGGCAGAAAAGTGAAGCAAGAAGAGTCTGTCGGTGAAGCAGTTCCTATTACCGAAGTTGTACTCTTTTCGAGTGGTGTTGGATACTTTGGTCGGGCTGGGACTGTTACAGACAATGCGACGCTGGAGTTGACATTCAGTGCAGAGCAGATTAATGACCTTCTGAAGAGTTTGATGGTGCTTGACCTCGGAGGTGGACAAGTTTCGGCGGTCAGTTATGGCTCGCAAGACCCTACTGGTAAAGCGCTCCAAGCATTCGGATTGGACATCGCCAACAATCCGTCGCTCGGTAGCCTTTTAACCCAATTGCGTGGAGTTGCTGTCAGCGTTGTTTCACCAAAAGGGAAACACGAGGGAACGGTGCTGGGAGTTGAGATTCAGAGAAGGAGAACAGAAAGCAAGGATATCATTGAATACGAGGTTCTGAATCTTTTAACTTCTGAAGGAATCACGCCGCTTCAGGTGAACGAATTGCGCGAGATTCAGATTCTTGATGGGAGTCTCCAGGAGGATTTGACCAAAGCGCTGGCGGTTTTGGCAAAGAGCCGTAACAAGCAGAAGAAGAGCGTTTCAATCAAGTTCGTCGGCGAAGGCAAACGGCGTGTGCGCGTCTCTTATATCCTCGAATCACCTGTCTGGAAGACGAGTTATCGGCTTCTTCTTGGGGATAAGCCTTTACTGCAGGGGTGGGCGATAGTTGAGAACACGACGGACAGTGACTGGAACGATGTGAGGCTCTCTCTGGTATCAGGACGTCCCATATCATTCATTCAGGACCTTTACACACCGCTTTATCTGGAGCGCCCGAAAGTTAAACCACAACTTTATGCAGGTTTGCGCCCTGTGGCGCACGATGAAGCGATAGAAAGAGAACCACCTGAAAGTAGTAAGAGAAGCGGACCTCGTCAGGCACAGGCTGTGGGTAGGAGTAGACTATCGGCGCCGCCTCTTATGCGAGAGGAGGCACTATTGTGTGAATCGCGGGCGAGAGAAGCCCCCTCCGATGCGGATTATGACGAGGAGGAGTTTCAAGAAGCAGCAGAGTCCTCTTTGAAGGTGGAGGCAGCAGGCGGTGGGGTCGGCGAACTCTTCCGTTACACCATCAATATCCCCGTCTCCATCGGTCGTCAGAGTTCTGCAATGCTGCCAATAATCTCCCAAGAAGTAGAAGCAGAAAAACTCTCAATATACAACAGTAACAATCATCCAACCCATCCTTACAATGGGTTCAAGATAAAGAACAGCACGGGGATGGCGCTATTAGCAGGACCTGTGACGGTTTTTGATGAAGGGGTTTACGCAGGCGATAGTCAGATACCGAATTTACAGGTAGGGGAGGAACGGCTCTTAAGTTATGCTTTGGACCTCTCCTGCACAGTTGAAGCAAAGAGTCAGAATGTTCCGACTTCCCTCTTCTCTGTCAAAATCTGTCGCGGCACTATACAGACAGAGTACAAGCAGAAACTCAAAACGGAATATATTATCAAAAACAAGAAAGAGACTGAAAAGACCGTTCTTGTCGAACATCCTTGCGATAAAGAATGGCAACTAAAAGCACCAGAAAAGTTTGAGGAGCGGACGGATACATATTTTCGATTCCGCCGTAAAGTGGCACCAAACTCTACTGACAGATTCGAAGTGCTGACGGAACGGATTCAGATGTCTTACATTGCGCTTATGAATCTAGATACCGCCACAATAGCGACCTATGCGAGCAATGAGGCGTCGTCGAAGCAGGTAAAAGAAGCCCTCGCTGCTGTGCTTAAGATGAAGGGAAGATTGGACGCAGTTACGCAGAAGAAACGGGATTTGGAGAACAGAAAGAATGAACTCTTCCACGATCAGGAGCAGATACGGATGAATCTGTCAAAAGTGCCACGCGATTCAAAACTCTACACTCGTTACCTTGCAAAGTTGGAGGCGCAGGAGAACGAGTTAGATAAGATAGAGGGAGAGTTGGAAGAACTTCGCAAAGAAGAGGAGGATAAACGGCGCGAACTGGGGAATTATATCGCTTCTTTGGAAGTTGAATAGCGGACAGAGGGCAGCCAGAGAATTCGGTCTACGCATTTATTACTACCTGAGAGGTGGCAGATTCAATATACAATCGGCGCTTAGATGGCGAATTCTGTTGGGCTTTCTCTCACGCAGGTGGGGAGTGAAGTGGGTTTAACAGCCACATAAGTGAGCAATTCGGAGGTAGCAACTGCACATTTAATGTGGCGATAAAGCGGAGAGGGCATCATAGGACAAAAGAGGGTATGGGTGGAACAGATTTGATTAGGGCATTGGGGCAAGAACTTTTTTCATAGGGGTTTTAGGGACTCTTCAATATAATTATGGTGAAGAGTTTTGAGGAGAGAAAGATGGCGAATTCTGGGGAAAAGAAGTCAAAAAGGCGTCCAATTCAGGCAGCGGAAAGTATGAAGAAGATAATGGCTGATTACTTTTACGAGTTGGATGCAGCAGCGAAAGACCCGAGGAAAAAAGTGGCTTGGTGTACTTCGGTAGGACCTGCCGAACTTTTGCACGCATTCGGATTCTATGTTTATTATCCTGAGAACCACGGTGCAATGCTTGGTGCGACGAGACTTGCAAGCGAGTATATTCCGATTGCGAATGCATTAGGTTATTCACCTGACATATGTTCTTATTTAACAAGCGACATAGGGGCGTTTTTGAAAGGTGAAACACCTCTGAAAAAAGCGTATCCCGGGATTGAATCTCTTCCGAAACCTGATGTTCTGGTCTACAACACCAATCAATGCCGCGATGTGCAAGACTGGTTCAAATGGTATTCTCGCCATTTCAAAGTCCCCTGTATTGGCGTTCATACGCATCGTAGC
>JAOAAR010000060.1 GCA_026418755.1 Planctomycetota bacterium | reverse complement strand
GCAATACGCAGACCAACATCCTTGGTTAGTCGCCTGCGCTCCTCCTCAGACAAAAATCTTCCATAGCACTCCAACAGACCCATCTTTCCTTCATCGCCCTCCATCTCAAGCAGCCGCCGCAGCGCAGATGCGCTCAACGAGTCGCTTTTGCTTCGTCTAACAATCGCCAGCAGCCAGTCTCTGTCAGCACTATTAAGTTGTAGACGAAGGATAGCCGCCTCAACTATCCCAGTGCAACATACAGCCAATAAAGTGAAGCAAACAAAGTAGATTGTCCCCTTTTTTTGAGATAAACTCTTACCATCTCTTCTCCATTCCTTTACCAGAATAGGTAGAAGAACCATAAAAAGGGAAACGGCGTAACCCTTTTCAATTACAGGAATCGCCGACGAAGGTGCAACAATTACCTGCGATACCGCAAGCACCGCACAGACTAGCAAAAGTAACGCCTTCATAAAATTCTCATAACTGCTATCTCCCCCTCCTATCGCTTTACGGACAAGCCTCACCATCTCATACAGAGCAAAAACGGTGCAAAGAGTAACTACAAATATAATACGCCCATCAAACTCCTTCCCTTTCCAGTGTAACAACCCACTTCCGAAGCATACACTTACTCCTGCATAAAGAGAGAGGGTTACTCCTACCTCCTTTCTCTCATTGTGGATGAGATGGTGCATCAAAAGTGCCGCTAAAGCGAAAACGCAGGTAAAAACATCTGCAACCAAGTGCGTCCGCAAAAAAGACGCCACAAAAACCGCCACTGAAATCACTACCACCCAGAATACCATCACTTTCTCTCTTCTTGCAATTCCGCTCTGTCTTGCTGGGGTATTGAGCCATTTTCAGGCAAAATCGTTTTTATTATTCGTATACCTTTCTTGCGAATATAAACATACATAGCCAGTGGTATGAACGCCTCTGTGGCAACTACCGCCACAGAGGCACCGAACTGCCGTAAATAAGGTACGAGAAAAACCGATAGAGTTATGTTCACCCCATTTGCTATCACATAGATGAAGGAGTAAGCCTTTACAAAATTGAACGGCAACATGATTTGATTTCCCAAAATATCTCCCATTCCTATGAAAAAGAGTAAAAATGCCAGAGTCCTGACTACTACAACCGATTCTCTGTAGCCGCTCCCTAACACAATCTCTACTATGGGGACTGCTAAAAGTGAGATGGAGAACGAAAGCAAATATGTGCTACCACCGAAGAAGAACAGCAGTTTGCGAACAAATTGAAGGGCGTCCCTCTTCGATTTCTTCACAAGTCGCGCAACATGTGGATAAACTGACTGCGAAACAGGAAGAACTACCAGCATCCACGCAGCGTGGAGCATCTTCTCCGCAGCAGCATAATAACCGACCACATCCATAGGAGCGAGAAAACCGAGTATCAAAGTGTTGCTATACCGATATGAAGTGGAGGTAATGACAGAAAGAAATAAGCGCCACCCCTCTTTCAATTGCCTGGATATACCCTTCCATCGTGGTACCAGAGAGTGTATCCCCAATCTGTATCGTATCACCACCATACCACCTACCCCTTCAACAGCGTAACCTAACGCTCTCAAAGGCAATGCATACACATAGTGGGAACTCTCTCTTATGAACAGAAAAACCGCTGCGGTGTATGCAATATTTCCCAAACTGTTCAGTAAAGGGATGAAGTTCATCCTCTCTATTCCCAAAAGAAACCATGTTTGAACCAGAGAATTTGCCAACGGGATGCAAAAGCCACCCAAAAAGAGCGGAGTGTCGGTTCTAAACTGGGGTATAAACCACACAATAGAAAAGTAAATGAGAAAACCGATTGATGCGAGAAGAATACGAGCACCTCTTACAGAGTTGTAAATCTCTTTCACCTTCTCTTTGTCTTCCCTGTTCTGCGCAACCTCTTTGGTGGCGGAAAGGTCAAATCCATAATTCACAAGAAAAGAAAAATAAACATTAAGCGCCTGAACGAACGCAACCCCGCCGAAATTGACAGGACCCAGCACCCGAACAAGATATGGAACCGTAATGAGAGGGAAAATGTATCCAAATCCCCGCGTGAAAGAAAGCGAGAGAAAATTTAATACCAACTTTCTCCTGTCACTCTTCTCACTCAATCCACTTTTCCTGATAAACTTTTCGTAACATTATAAATACTCCTACCGCAAGCGACAATCTCCATCCGCCAAAAACCATCGTTTGAACCATTGCGTTCCATCCAATACGCAAACAAAAAATGCACTTAACCGTATAATTAACAGTAAGTAGGAGGAAGTTATATATTGTGCCAGAGCAAGTTTCATAATTGGTTAGCCCTGAGCCTGCTGGTTTGTAGCATTCTTCTCTCATAAATTTGAACCGCATACCTATGTGCCTTCCTACTTCAATGAGTCAGGTTATTTGTTGACAGATTGAGTGTTGCGCTGAATAATAATAGTAGAAATGCAAAAATAGGTAGAACGAAAATGGAATGCGATAGTTGAAGAACGCAAATCGCAAAAGATACGCTCTTCTGCCCCTCCTGCGGAAACCTCATCGAACAAAAAACCTTTCTCTCAATCCAAAATGTCGCCCCAGAAAGAGTCTTCAACGACCGTTATGTTATTCTTTCTGCGCCGCCGCTTCGATAAAAGAATCTTCTCTTGCCGAAGCGAAGGAAGGATTGAAGAAATCTGTTAGAGATGCAGCGCTCGAACAACGAAAAACTTTTGTCCAATTACCAACACCATCTGTTGACAGTCCGTCTCCTGTGCGTTCAGCGACACCACGAAGTGGAACGCCGCCGGTTGCGACACCTCCTGTTTCTGAAGTCCCGACCCTCTCTTTCGACGAAACAATCAAGAACGCCGAGAAAGCGCTTTCTGAAGGTGACTTCGCAAAAGCAATCGCACTCTACGAACAAGCACAGAGACTCAATCCATCAGAAGAACTCGAAGAAAAAATCCGCGTGATTAAGAAAAGAAGAGAAGAGTACTATCGTTTGAAGGAAATAGCGGAAGAGACGGAAAAGAGTAAAGGATTAGAAGAATCTCTTGAGGCTTGGCAGAAGGTCTACGAGTTTCGTCCCGCACCGAGTATAAAACAGAAAATCGAAGAAGTCAGAGAGAAACTACAGACTGCAAAAAAACTCCTCGAAGAACAAGAAAAAAGACTGCAAGAATTAAGAGAATATTACTCCAACCTAAAAGAACTGCGGACTTTGAGGGGACATAATGATTGGGTCTTGTCTGTCAGTTTCAGTCCTGATGGTAAACTTCTTGCTTCGGGTAGCAGGGATGGAACAATCAAACTCTGGGGCAGGTAAGGAACACGGGCACACCGAACTTGTATGTAAAAGATAGCGTATCTGGTGGGAATTGGTGTCTATCGGTGGCGATTTTGTTATTAGAGGCGGCTTAAGAGGGATGTGTTGAATGTTAACAGGAAGAGGTGTAGAATCAGGCAGAGTTACAGCGGAGGAGAGAGGAAGATGGGGTATAGAGCGGTGAGGGCGGCAAGAGGAGCAAAAATTTCTTGTAAAGGCTGGCATCAAGAGGCGGCGCCGAGTGAGTAGAGGACTGTTATAATACAGACACGATAGAGTCTTAAGACGCCTGCGAAATTTTATAAGGATGCATCAATTGCAGAAGGGAGTCTGAAATGAAGGTGTTATTTGTCACTCCTGAGATTTCGCCTTTCTCAAAGACAAGTGGGATTGCAGATGTATCCGATGCGCTTTCTCGTCACCTTTCAGAAAGAGGCGTAAGCGTTGATGTGTTCAGTCCGATGTATAAAAGCGTCAAGGACAATTTCAAGACGGAAGATACTGGGATAAGAGTCACTTTTCCTGTTTTCCGTCGTCATCAGACCGCTTATTTAAGGAAGACAAGAGTAGGAGAGGTTACGGTTTTCTTTGTGGAGAACGACCGATATTTTTACAGACCTGGTTTTTACGGCGATGAGCGCGGAGACTACCACGACAATTCAGAGAGGTTCTGTTTCTTTTGCAGGGCGGTTCTGGAACTGGTGAAACTGTTGAAGAAGCGGTACGATGTGGTTCATCTGAACGAATGGCAGGCTGCTACGGTTTGTGCTTATCTTAAGACTCTCTACAAGGACGAGCCGTTATTTGACAGAACTTCTTCTGTTCTCACTCTTCACAATTTAGCAAATCAAGGAATCTTTGACCACTGGGATTTTAACTTTGTGGGGCTTCCGTGGGAGTACTTCACTTGGCATTATTTCGAGTACTATGGCAAGACGAATCTGCTGAAAGGAGGAATTGCTTTTGCCGATAAGTTGAACACGGTGAGTCCAACTTATGCGAAGGAGATTCAGACGAAAGAGTACGGTTGTGGACTGGAAGGGGTTCTCTTGAGCCGTTCAAAAGACCTTGTCGGCATCCTGAACGGTTGCGATTACGAGCAATGGAATCCCGAAAAAGATTCTTCAATTCCTGCCAATTACAGCGAGAAGAAGATGGACGGTAAGAAGCGATGTAAGGAATCTCTTCAGAAACTATGCGAGTTTGATGCGGATGAGAGACTCCCCCTCATAGGGATAATCAGTCACCTGACGGAGCAGAAAGGGTTTGACCTCTTGGAAGAGTCTCTTAAAAGGATAGAGGCATTAGGCGTCCGCTTGATAGTTCTTGGAGTAGGGGAGAAGCGGTATGAGGAGATGCTTCTATCGGCTCATAAACAGCGCCCACAGTTTATTCGAGTTTTCTTGCAGTTTGACGAGAAACTAGCCCACCTCATAGAAGCCGGCTCTGATATGTTTTTGATGCCGAGTCGGTATGAGCCCTGTGGTTCGAACCAGATGTATAGTATGCGCTACGGAACAGTGCCTATTGCTCGTAAGACGGGCGGGCTTGCAGACACCATCGTCTCATACCCCGCTCCTGATGCGACTGGTTTTCTCTTCGACGATTATAGTTCAGATTCACTTTGTGAAACCTTAAAAAGCGCAGTAGAACTTTTTTTGAACCAGCCCCACAAATGGAAAGAAATTGTTTCAAACGGTATGCGCAAACGGTTTCTGTGGGAAGAAAGTGCCGAGGAGTACCTGCGGCTATACAAGGCAGCAATGAATAAAAGAGAGTTAAGATAGAAGAGGAGAATGGCAATCTTGCTCTCTTTTTTCACGCACATCAACCCATCGGAAAATTTGATTATATTGTAAAACAGGCGGTTGAGAATGCTTGTCTTTCTTTCATTGATGAACTTACTCTGCGCAGGAATGGCTAAGATGAAAAAAAATCACAGGCTATTATGTCAGTGAGTATTCAGAACATCAAAGAACATCGGGTAATGGTTCTCTTCTCAAACGAAAGACAGCGGTGCTGCTTTTTTCCTGATGAACTTTGCCCGCCCTGCCCTGAAAAAAAAGCGGAATCTGAACCGCTTGTTTAGAGATTCACCTCTCCGAGCAGGATTCTATCAGACAGAGCAATGTTTCACTTGCTTATACGATAGGCAAGATTTTCGACAACTATTCATTAATGTTTGACCGCTATTTGTCAATGAATATAATTAAGATTGCAGCGCAGGATTGGAGGTCTGTTAATGAAAGCGTTTCAGGTAGTAAAAAAGGAGCATCTCTCGGAGCAGGTATGGAGGATGAAAATCTTTGCCCCTCACATAGCGAAGAAACACAAAGCAGGACAGTTCGTGATTCTTCGTGTAGAAGAAAAAGGGGAAAGAATCCCTCTCACTGTTGCCGATTCGGATAGCAAGGCTGGGGTTATCACTCTGATTTTTCAAGTTGTTGGTGCGACAACTCACAAACTCTCCTGCCTGAAGGAGGGAGACTGTTTAAGAGACCTTGTCGGTCCGCTCGGGACGCCAACCCACATTGAGAAATACGGCTCTGTTGTGGCGGTCGGAGGGGGCATAGGAATCGCCCCCCTTTACCCCATCGTCAAAGCTTTAAAAGCGGCAGGCAATCGTCTCATTGGAATTCTTGGAGCGCGCACCAAATCGCTTCTCATTCTCGAAGAGGAGATGCGAGCCCTGATGGACGAGACTCTCATCTCCACCGATGATGGTTCTTACGGAGAAAGAGGAGTCGTCACTGATGTCTTGAAGCGACTGAAAGAGAGAGGGGAGAAGATAGACCTTGTCATAGCGATAGGTCCTGCGATAATGATGAAGTTTGTCTGTGCCTTAACAGCGGAATACAAACTGCCGACTCTTGTGAGTCTTAACCCCATCATGGTTGACGGAACGGGGATGTGCGGTGCCTGTCGGGTTGAGATAGGAGGAGAGACGAAATTCGCCTGCGTTGACGGTCCCGAGTTTGACGGGCACAAAGTGAATTGGGACCTTCTTATGAAGCGGCTCCGTTTCTATAATGAGCAGGAGAAGGTCTCTTACGAACTTGCCAAAAAATGCACCTGTGGAGGAGACTAACCATGGCGAAAAAGATTGAGCCAAGAGTGCCGATGCCAGAGCAAAGTCCAAAAGAGAGAATCAGAAACTTTAACGAAGTTCCTTACGGTTACACACCCGAGATGGCGAAGAAGGAAGCGTCTCGGTGTTTGCAGTGCAAGAAGCCGAAGTGTGTTTCAGGTTGTCCTGTTGAAATAAACATTCCCTCTTTCATAGGGCTTGTGAAGGAAGGAG
Organism: Planctomycetota bacterium; assembly: GCA_026418755.1. Lineage (GTDB taxonomy): Bacteria > Planctomycetota > SKW154 > SKW154 > SKW154 > SKW154. The sequence continues at coordinate 2,243 of JAOAAR010000060.1, read as the reverse complement.
ACTTCGGAGGTGCGATAAAGAAGATAAAAGAGACCAACCTTCTACCTGCCATCTGTGGGCGTGTCTGTCCTCAAGAGACTCAGTGCGAAGAGGTTTGCGTTCTCGCCAAGAACGGTCAGCCTGTAGCAATCGGGCGGCTTGAACGATTTTGTGCCGATTGGGAGCGGAGTCTCGGAGAAGAGAAAATCTCTCTTCCTAAGTGTGCTCCTCCAACTGGTAAAAAAGTGGCTGTTGTTGGTGCAGGTCCAGCAGGGCTCACAGTTGCAAGTGACTTAGCAAAATTAGGACACAAAGTCACAATCTTTGAGGCGCTTCACAAACCTGGCGGTGTCCTCGTCTACGGAATCCCTGAGTTCCGTCTCCCGAAAGAAATAGTCTTCGCGGAAGTGAGAATTCTTCAGAAACTCGGAGTGGAACTCATCACCAACTACATAGTGGGAAAGACAGAGACAGTTGACGAGTTACTGGAAAGATACGATGCGGTCTTTATTGGAACGGGTGCAGGCGCCCCTGCCTTTATGCGCATCCCTGGCGAAAACCTCGGCGGAATCTACTCCGCCAACGAATATCTGACTCGGTCGAACCTGATGAAGGCGTATTTGTTCCCAGAAACCGATACGCCAATTCACCGTGGCAAGGTCGTGGCAGTCATCGGAGGCGGAAATGTAGCAATGGATTCCGCAAGAACCGCCCTACGCCTCGGCGCAGAACGAGTCCTCCTTATTTACAGAAGAACAAGAGAAGAGATGCCCGCCAGAGCAGAAGAAGTTCACCACGCCGAAGAGGAAGGAGTAGAGTTTCACTTCCTCACCAATCCTGTGCGTTACCACGGAGACGAGAAGGGGAATGTGAAGGAGATGGAGTGCCTTAAAATGAGACTGGGTGAACCTGACTCGTCAGGCAGACCCCGCCCTGTTCCGATAGAGAACTCCAACTTCAGACTCAGCGTCGATACCGTCATCGTGGCAATCGGCAACCTCGCTAACCCGATTGTTCCGAAGAGCACCCCGAATTTGACGGTTAACAAAAATGGTAATATCGTAGCGGACGAAGATGGTAGAACAAGCCGCGAGGGAGTTTTTGCAGGTGGAGACATAGTTACAGGAGCAGCGACCGTTATCAGCGCCATGGGAGCAGGAAGAAGGGCTGCAAGAGCAATCCACTCCTACATTATGGAGAAGAGTTCCCGATGATAAGTTGGGCTGAAGTCTTAGTGATTATGTTTATAGCGCTTCTTGTACTGGGTGGCGCCTGGATTCCGAAGTTAGCCCGCCGAACAGGTAAAGCCATCCACGATTTCAAAGATGCCATAAGTAGTGCGCAGAAGGAGATAACCTCAAAGGAAGAGAAGAAGTGAGCGGAAAGTGGAGAATGAAGGAAAAAGTTTTATCTGCACTAAAAAACTTCTCCCGCTTATCCGCTAACAGTGTGGTTTGGCTTGCCCATACATTTCGACTGGCGGGGCGCAAATTCCTAAACGATGAATGCCCCATAAGAGCAGCCTCCCTCTCTTATGCCGCTCTTCTCTCCCTCGTCCCTATCGGCATCCTATTTCTCATCTTCTTCTGCGGCTATCAGAGATTCCGTGACTATGGATTCAAAATCCGCGACCTGATAATAAGCCAAATCTTTCCTCCTGACGCCACAGAAGAGATCGAGCGAATAAAATCCATCATGGACAATTTCGTCAATAGCCTCTCCCAGCAGATTCACGAAACATCACTCACTGTTTCCGTCATTTCGCTCGGCGCACTCATCATCACCGCAATGCTGCTCTTTTCCGCAATCGAAAAAACCTTTAACGACATCTGGAGCGTGAAACTTCCACGCTCCTTCCTCAAACGACTCCGCAACTTCTGGACAATAATGACATTAAGCCCCATCCTCATCTTCCTCTCCTACTACTTCGCCCAACTTCTCTCAAGTGAAATCTCGTCCCGCAAACACCTCGAATTCCTCCGAGTAACCCTCTCCTCCATCCTCCCATATACTTTATCTATCTTTGCTTTCTACTTCCTTTATCAGTTTGCACCCAACACAGGCGTCCGCTTCAAAGCAGCATTCTGCGGAGCACTCTTCGCCGGTATCCTCTGGGAACTCCTCAAACGCCCTCTTTCCATATATATCACCGATGTTCTCTCCGTAAGACAACTATACGGCCCAATAGCACTCGTCCCTATCTTCCTCCTGTGGCTCTTCTTCACATGGACAATCGTCTTATTCGGCGCAGAACTCACATACTG
>JAOAAR010000059.1 GCA_026418755.1 Planctomycetota bacterium | reverse complement strand
GGCGATGTATCCGTTTTTTCGCAGAACGACACGGTGTGTCCCGTAAAAATCAAAACTCTGCTTCAAGGGGGTTTTCCCAATGTATCTGCCATCAAGAAAGACTTCTGCACCTGCAGGCTCGCTTTGGATGAGAAACTCGCGCAGCACACAGCCGCCCAAGAGAGGCAGAAGAAAAAGTGCAACAATCGGAAGGCGATTCATAAACTACTTCCTCTTAAAGAGGAATGTTACCGTGCTTGCGCCACGGCAGTTTCTGCTCTTTGTTCATCAAACTCTCTAATCCTGCGATCAGTTTTGGTCTCGTCTGATGCGGCTCAATCACATCGTCAATGTATCCATATTTCGCCGCCGCATACGGATTGGCAAACTTCTCCTCATACTCTTCTATCAGTTTATCCTCGAATTCTTCAGGCTTCTCCGCCTGCTCTATCTCTTTCTTGAAAATAATCTCTACCGCTCCTTTTGCTCCCATCACTGCTATTTCCGCACTAGGCCAAGCAAAATTTAAGTCCGCCGCAATATGCTTCGAACACATAACATCGTAAGCACCACCGTAAGCCTTTCTCAGAATAACCGTCAGTTTGGGCACGGTCGCCTCCGCAAACGCATACAAAAGTTTTGCTCCGTTCCGTATGATTCCGCCCCACTCTTGTTGCGTACCAGGCAGAAATCCAGGAACATCAACGAATGTCACAAGCGGTACATTGAAACAGTCACAGAATCTCACAAATCGAGCCCCTTTCGTAGATGAGTTTATGTCAAGGCATCCGGCAAGCATTCTCGGCTGATTTGCAACGATGCCTACAGAGTGACCTCCGAGCCGCGCAAACCCTACCACTATGTTTGGTGCCCAATGCTTGTGTACTTCTAAAAACTCTCCGTTGTCCACAACCCGCTTTATCACATCATGCACATCATACGGCTTCGTCGAGACATCAGGAATCACTTCATCCAGTTTTGTATCCATTCTTCCTGGCGGGTCCCCCGTCTCCTCATAAGGTGGCTTCTCTCGATTCGACGACGGAATATAAGACAGAATCCGTCTCACCAGAGAAAGCGCCTCCTTCTCATCCTCTGCTGCAAAGTGGGCAACTCCTGACTTCGAATTATGTGTCATCGCACTCCCCAGGTCATCAAAGGTTACATCTTCTCCTGTTGTCACTTTTATGACTTTTGGTCCTGTTATGAACATATGCGAAGTCTTATTCGTCATAATGATGAAGTCTGTTATTGCAGGAGAATAGACTGCTCCTCCCGCACAGGGACCTAAAATGACCGAAATCTGTGGAATGACTCCCGATGAGATTACATTTCTGTAAAAAATGTCTCCGTAACCTGCAAGCGACAGTACTCCTTCTTGGATTCTTGCTCCTCCTGAATCGTTCAATCCTACGACGGGCGCACCGTTCCGCAATGCAAGGTCCATTATCTTGCACACCTTCAACGCAAACATTTCTGCAAGCGAACCACCGAATACTGTGAAGTCCTGCGAAAAAACATATACTGTCCTCCCCCTTATTTTTCCCCACCCTGTCACCACTCCGTCACCTAATACTTTCTTCTCTGCCATTCCAAAATCACTGCATCGATGTTCCACAAACGCATCCATCTCGTTGAAACTTCCTTCATCTAACAATGCGTTGATTCGCTCTCTTGCAGTCATCTTCCCTTTCTTATGTTGCTCTTCTATCTTCTCCTTTCCCCCTCCTTCTTCCGCTTTTGCTCGCAACTCCTTTAATCTCTCTATCATTTTCTTTGTCCGTCCCATCTCCATCTCCTTCTGAAAGACTGAAAGACTTATTTGAATGTATAGATTATCCAATTCCTATCATGATTTTCAACTTCTCTGACGATTTAACGGAAATTGCAACGGAGAATGTTTTGTTTCCGTCTTGAGAAGAAAAGAGATTGCAAAAGGGTAGGGCGGAGACTAAAATTGCGATAAAGGAGGATTGAAGAAGGAGAAAGAAATGAAGGAAAAAGGGTTCACATTGATTGAGTTGTTGGTGGTGATGTTGATTCTGTCCATTCTCATAACAATTGCTGTAGTCGCTTTCGGAGGTGCCATAAAGCGTGCCAACATAACGGCTGCGGAGAGTATGATAAAGAACATAACAGTCGCACTCAACGAATACGAAGCAAAAAGAGGTTATTATCCCATAGCAGACTATCCTAACGATGCTGGAATAGTTGCCGTCTGTGATGTGACTCTTTATGGGCCTGAGCGGTTGCTTGACATAAAAGAGAAAGACTTGGTTCAGTCCAAATATGTGCCAGGTAAAAAGGTGATTGCAGACCCTTGGAAAACTCCATATAGATACCGCAGCGCATACGATGAGAAAAACAATACGAGAGAGGGGATTCACAATAAAGATACTTTTGACTTGTGGTCTTGTGGCCCTGATTTGAAAGATAATTACCGCGACAGTAGCAGTAAAGTGGATGATATAGTCAACTGGTGAGTGTTAGGCGGCGGAGGAGATGGATGATGAGCAAGAAAGGTTTTACTCTGGTTGAACTGATAGTGGTTGTCCTTATCCTTTCGATTCTTATGGGACTTGTGGTTTACGCTGTTAGCGGCATTACTTCTAGAGCAAAATTTAACAGGACAATGAGTCTGATTCGCAATCTGGAGGCTGCGATACAAGCGTATTACTCCGAGTTCCGTGCATACCCACCTGACGGCTACGACTTCGATGTGGTTGTGGATGGACATAAACTGAAAGGAACCGCTGCTCTTATTTATTTCTTGGGTTGGATTGTCGCTGACCCTCCTGGCAGCGGCAACTTCAAAAAGGTTACCCTCAAGCAAGAGGTTGATATGGGTGGCGGGAAAATCACATACGCAGATGTTCACGGAGGGAAACCTTTTTATGATGTGAACAGAAACGACCTGACCAAATGGGGAGAAGTAATGGACGGCTGGGGCAATCCGCTCCATTATGACAATGTCGAGCCCGATAAAAACGGCAAAATCTGGTTTACTGCACAGACAGGCGGAGGATGGCATATGAACCCGCCAAAGTATCACAACGACCCTGACCCCAGGGTAGCAAAGAACAAGCCTCAGGGGTTCAACCCCGGTTCATACGATTTGTGGTCTCACGGGGCTGATGGACATACACAGTCTCCAAAAGTGGATGACGACGCTTGGCGGGGAATGGGAGAGTGAGAAAGAGGAAAGAAGGAAGAATGAGTGGAAGGAGAATGGAGTGAAAGGAAGAGGTTTTACACTCGTTGAAGTTATGGTCGTTCTCGTTATAGTTTCGATTCTCATCGGACTTGCTGTGCCGATGTTCTCGCTTTTTTCTCGAAGACGAAAGTTGGAAAACGCAGGCAGGCTCTTCCAGTCGGCCGTTAATACAGCGCGTAGTTACGCTGTCACTCGTCAGAAAAGGTTCAAACTGGTCTTTGCTCAAAGCGCTCTTAAAATCTACAACACGGAAACAGGCAAATATCAGGAGAGATTTCCTATCCCTGTCGGAGTCGAATACTACATTGAATTCAAAGGAGACAGAGCCACAGGATTCGATGACTCCGCAGAGTCGCCCGAATCTCCTTCACCTACTGCTGTCAACAATTACTCGCTGGAATTCCGCGTAGACGGCTCCATCAACTTCGGGCAGTACACCTCTGTCTCTTATTCTGAATATGCGCAGGATAGAAAGGCTGATATAGTAATCCATCAGAAAGGAGAAACGGCACGCTGCTTCATTGACCTTGAACCAGCAAGTGGGAAGGCTAACTGGAAGTTCGTCGAGAAAAAATGAAAGGGAGATATGACAGGAAGGAGTAAAAATATGCGACACGGCTTCACCCTTCTTGAAGTTCTCATCACGATGATGATACTTATCATCGGGCTTCTACCCATTTTCGCACTCTTCCCTCTCGGTCATCAGCGCACAGCAGAAGTTATGCGCGACACATACGCTGCGATTATAGTGCAACTTGTTCAGGGCGCTCTTGAAGTTGGTATTACTCGTCTTCGTGTTACCCTCGATTCGGGAGAACGCGGCTTCGTCTTCCTCGGTGACGGAGTCGAAACGCTCCTTCAGGAACAAGCCAAAACTCTTCCAAGAGACCTCACTTATGATGATGGCTCACCTCCATCTGTTGACACTTCCGCAGCCTATTGGATTCGTCTACCAGCACCAGGAGAAAAATTTCTCTATCCTCGCTTCGACCCTTCAAGGTACGCCCTTGAAGGATATGTCAAAACGACCAGTCCCACAGGTGCGCCAGTTGATGACCTTACGCACCCGATGACGAAGAAGGTCTTTCCTCTCGGCTGGAAACTGCGGAAACTGGCTGAAGGGGTTGACCCTGACGACCCTACAAGAAGTGTTAGCGACAAGGAGAAAAAAGAGGCAGAGAATGACCCGTATTCGTCATATGGTTATGCGTTCCTCATCGAGGAAGCAATGATTGATACAAACGGAGACGGCACTCCCGACTCTTATTCCCCTCTCCACAATATCTTTGAAGTCACCGTCTTTATATATCGTAATTTTGGTGCGCTTAATGAACTCTTTCTTTCAGGACAAGACGCTCAGGCTTTCCAACACAGAAACCACAAACCTGTCCGCTACTTCAAGTTCCTCATCTCTTACTGAGAACGGGTGTTATTTCTTCTTCCGGAGCCTGAAATTCAGGGACTTCTTTCTCCCTGCTGTAACGGTTGTGCTGTTTTCTTCAGGCTCCATATTCGCCAGAGATGCCTTCACTCTGTATGTGCCAGGCTTCAGCATAGAAATGCTGAAATTGCCTGAGGAATCCGTAGTTGTTTTCTTTAATTCTTGCCCTTCAGGCGCCTTCACTATCTCTACAACAGCCCCTCTTACAGGTTTTCCTTCCTCATCTTTTACACTTCCTTCAATCTCCCCAAAAAAGAGTTCAAGCGCCTCGTCAGGCAGCCGGAACTCTTTCCTCACGGACTGTCGCTTACCAACCTCCACATCCTCTCTTCCCAACTCCTTGTTCTTATACCGTAAAACCACTCTGTATTTCGCAGGCTCCACCTTGTCGAACGAAAACTCCCCTTTGGCATTCGTCTCCTGACTCATTAAAACCTTTTCGGAGTTCTCCCCGTATATCTCAACGACTATCCCTTCCAGGGATACAGCCTTTACCATCACCTTCCCGAAAATTTTGCCGTATTCTATTCTTTTTTCCTTCATCACAATCCGTCTGAACAGAATCTCCCCTGTCTTCAGTTCAAACCCTAAAGAGACCTCTTCGTAACCTTCTTTGCTCAGACGCAGAGTGTAAACCCCTCCCGTTAATCCCTTAAAAATAAACATACCGTCGTAGAACGGGCTGATTTTTCCGCGGCTTTTCGTTACCTGAACCAGTTTCTCTTCATTCCCTTCCCTTTTTAAAAGTTCAACCTTCACATCGCCAATGACATTGTCCATCGTGTCAACAACTATCCCGTAAATAAGCGTGTACTCCTCTGCTTCAAGAAAAACTCCTGCCGACACAAAAAGAGAGAGGATAAACACTGCCGACAGCAAACCTTTCACTTACCACTTCCTCCAAGCAGAAAAAGCCATATCGCTACCAACGCAACCACCACTACTCCCAGTATGAGAAGTAAGTGCCAGAGACGGAATCCTCCCTTTTTAACCGCCTGGTGCAGTTTTATACTCTCCATCGCATCTTCGCAAATTCCCTTAGTCAGAGAAAGATTCCTGATAGCGCTACCTACCACCTGTTCTGCCTTACCCACCCATTTTAACCGCTCCTGACACTGCGCACACGACTGAATATGCTCATCCAAAACCTTCACATCCTTCTCCGTTATCTTGTCATCCAGTTTCCGAGAAAGAAGCCACATCGCTTCATCACAACTGATTGTCATAAAACATTCCTCCCCAATTCTCTCTTACTCATTTTAACCTCCCCACCATCCACTTTCAAGCGTAGGCTCAAAAATATGGTTGAATTTGGTTCGTCTTTTGTTCTTATTTCTCCGTTTTCTCGCCTTTGTATTTGTAGAAACGCCCTGAATTTTCTATGTATTTCTTCAACTTCTCCTGAATGCTCACAGGTAAGCCGTGTGTAAACGGGAACTCTACCGCCTCTGCCACACGCCTTAAAAATTCAAGCGATACTCTACCAATCGTCTCGAACGCAGACGGTCCGCAGTGCCTCAACGAATCTCCATCCGTGTGAATGTAACTTGTCCCTCCTCCACCTCTATATAGATTTACTGATGGCACACCGTATTCTGCGAACGGAACACTGTCACTTGAGTAAACATCCGCAACAATACTGCTGAATGCTCCAGTCTCTTTCCCAAGCACCTCAATATAGTTTGCGAGTTTTTCATCACCTGTGATGATGGCATTTATTCGCCCGATGAGTGTGCCACCCACATCAAGATTGAGAACCATCTTCACTTTTTTAAGTTCCTTTTTGTGCTTCTCTGTGTATTTGAAAGAACCAATGAGACCTATTTCTTCGCATCCGAACCAGATGAAACGGAGCGTGCGCGCCAGCGGTGACTTCGTAAAGTGTTCTGCAAGAGCAAGCGCCAGCGCACTACCCGCCGCATTGTCTGTTGCGCCAGGGGACCATACCACCGAATCGTAATGTGCACAGATAACAACAACTTCATTCGGCAACTTCTTCCCTTTAATCTCTACAGTAACATTCTGCGAAGCACCCTTGCGTGTGCTCGTTTTGCTAATGAGCCTTCCATAACTTGCTCCTCTTGAGACGATTTCAAGTCCGTCCTCGTAACCGAGCGTGACTCCTGGAACTCGCCCGAATCTCTTCGGCAATATATGTGAGAGTTTTCCGTAGACAAGCCTATCAGGTGCACTGATGCGGACAAACCCCTTCGCTTTGTTCTCGACGAACGCTTGGTATGTCTTGCTTGTGAAGCCGCCTTCCATCAGCACAATCTTTCCACGCACATCAGCAAATGTTCCGGGGTTTGGGTTATCAATATAAACAAGAGGCGCAGCAATACCCTCCTTTGGCGTGGATTTTGTGTATCCCACAGGCCATACCTTGTATCTCTTCTTATACGGTGTAGTCACCTCGAATACGGCGTCTTCAAACGAAAAAACATCGACATCGAATCTCTCAACTTGTGGTTTTAAACCCATCTTTCGTAAGTGACCTGCAATGAGTAACGCTGCTCTCTTCTCCTCAGGACTCCCACTCCTGCGTTCAAAACTTAGACTCTTCATATATCCAAACGCTTTTTGACTGTCTATCATATCTTTTCTCACAGTGCCTCCTTATAATAATATTTAATAATATTCGCTTTCGGTATACTCTCCGAATACGCTTGCCAAAACTTCACAAATTTCTCCAACAGTCGCATACGCTTCAACCGCATCAATAAAATGCGGCATCAGCAATTCATTCGGTCTCTCTGCTGCTCTCTTTATGTTGTCCATCGCCTCTTGCCACCGCTTCTTGTCCCTCTTCTTCCTCAACTCCTCTAACTCCTTTCTCCTGCGTCGCTCAATCTCAGGGTCAACACGCAAAAGCCACTCAGGCTCCTTCTCTCCTTCCTTCTTAAAAATATTTACCCCTACAACAGGAATCTCCCCCGACTCAACCCCCTTCTGGTACTCGTAGGCAGAGCGTTGAATCTCCTTCTGAATAAACCCCGAACGAATCGCAGTCACAACACCGCCCATCTCCTCAATCTTCTTAATATACTCACTCGCCAGTCTCTCTATTTCGTTTGTCAGTGATTCTATAAACGGGCAACCCCCTAATGGGTCAATCACATCGGCGACTCCGCTCTCATATGCAATTAACTGCTGCGTCCTCAAGGCAATCGTGACGGAATCTTCCGAAGGGAGCGCCATTGCCTCGTCCCTCGAATTCGTATGAAGCGACTGCGTTCCACCCAATACTGCTGCAAGCGCTTGAAATGCCACTCTTACAACATTGTTCTCAAATTGCTGGGCTGTTAAAGTGCAACCTGCCGTCTGTGTGTGAAACCTGAGGAGCATCGAGTCTCTTTTCTTCGCTTTGAACCGCTCTTTCATAATCTTTGCCCACATTCTTCGTGCCGCTCTGAACTTAGCCACTTCCTCAAAAATGTTGTTGTGACTGCCGAAAAAGAAAGAGAGCCGTCCGGCAAACTCATCCACATCAAGCCCTGCTTTAATCGCCTCTTCCACATATGCAATAGCATTGGCAAGTGTGAACGCAACTTCCTGAACCGCTGTTGAGCCTGATTCTCGGATGTGGTATCCACTGATAGAGATTGTGTTCCATTGGGGCAGTTTCTCTTTGCAATATTTGAAGATATCCGTTACAAGCCGCATTGATGGCTCAATAGGAAACCTGAAAGTTCCCCGTGCCGTGTATTCTTTTAATATGTCGTTCTGGACAGTGCCGCGCAACTCCTTCGTATCTGTCCCTTGTCTCTTCGCAACTGCAATATACATCGCCAGGATGATAGGAGCCGTCGAATTTATTGTCATCGAGGTTGAAACATCTTTGAGCGGAATCTCCTCAAATAAACGCTCCATATCTACAATTGATGAGATTGGCACTCCTACTTTCCCGACCTCTCCTGTTGAAAGTGGATGGTCGCTGTCGTAACCTACCTGTGTCGGCAAGTCGAACGCTACTGATAAACCTGTTTGTCCTTCTTTCAACAGATATCTAAACCGCTTGTTCGTCTCTTCTGCCGTTCCGTAACCCGCATACTGACGCATCGTCCAGAATCTACCGCGATACATCGTCGGTTGCACTCCACGCGTGAAAGGATATTCGCCTGGAAAACCAATCTCTTTATCGTAGTCAATCGAAGCAGAATCTTCTGGCGTATAAAGCCGTTTGAATTCTATCCCGCTCGTCGTTTTAAAAACTTTTTTCCGCTCAGGGAACTTCTCCAACACTTTTTTGAGAGTCTCTTCTTCCCATTCCTTTCTTGTTCTGCCCATTCTCTATC
>JAOAAR010000058.1 GCA_026418755.1 Planctomycetota bacterium | reverse complement strand
ATCACGGCGAATCCGCTCGCTTCCACTCTCAAGCCCGAACTTGATGATTCGGCAGCCGGCAGCGGAAAGGGCAGACGCCGTCTCAGAAGAGAAAAAACGGATGTGGGCGTTTGCAACGAACGGAATGGGACTGCCCATCCGCATATACCCCTTTAAGAACTCAAAGAGAAACCCTTTGTCAAGTGTAAATATGTCGTCGTCAAAAATGAACATTTTGATTCGCTTAAAATTCTCCAGAATGAACTGAATCTCATCCAGTACTTGCTGCGGTGTATGAGTTCTAATATATCCTACTCTTCCTGCTGTAACCCCGAGATGTTTTCTGTAGATGTCAACGAACCGGTGATTGAAACAGTAAGAGCAGCGAAAAGGACACCCGCGCCCGGATAGCAGCCCGACCCAGCCACCCCGTAGGTCAGTAAGCCTCTGAAAATCGAGGATGGAGTAGTCTTTCATAGGAAGAGTGCGCAAATCGGGAAGAGGAGACACGCCGTTCCTTATTATTCTTCCGCCGTTGAGTAACCAGACGCCAGGGATGTCTTCTGTCGGAAGATTCTTTGAAAGACGCTCCAAGAGTTGAGCGAAGGAATACTCTGCCTCACCAGGACAGACATAGTCGAACGCTCCGCTCAAAAGCAACTCATCAGTCGCCATAGTGGCGTGAACGCCGCCTGCAACAGTAACAACTCCTGCCTTCTCCTTCAGGATTTTTGCTATCCTCGTCGCTGTCGTCTCTTGCGTAGTCACGACCGAGAAACCTACTACATCCGCACCGAAATCTTTAACACGCTTAACAATCTCCTCGTCAGAAGGGTTCTCGTACCCTTCATTTAGATTGAGAAGAGCAGTCTCGTTCCCACGCTCTTTCAGCACTGCCGAAAGATATGCAACGCCGTAATTGAAACCCAACTGCCCTCCTAAGTTCGGATATATAAAAAAAACCTTCAAAGGGAGCCTCCTACTTAATATTCAAAAATCTGTGGCATTGCGGCAGAATGCGAACAGTGTCCAGGTGTTTCGCCGCTACCCGATAAAAAGCGAACAGAAGGCTCGGGTGAACAGGAAACTCATTCCGCCTCGGCGTCACTGGTTGGATGAAAAACTCAATTTCTCTGCTAACAGAAGCGATCATCTTTGCCACCTCTTCTATCTCTTCTCGCTTGCTTTCCCTACTCACAACACTCTTTACATAGACTTCCCCTGCTTTCTGCGCCGTTCGCAAAAACTTAAGATTCTCATCGAACATCGGTGGCTCACCTGTGGCAGAGGCAATCTTTATATCCATTGAGACAATATCTATCTTGTGAACAATGGAGGAAAGAGAATCGGGAAGGGTGCCGTTCGTCTCAAGAAGCACTCGCAACCCCTTCATATGTGCCCAATCACAAACACGCGAAAGAACAGAATACGATTGGAGAAGTGGCTCTCCTCCTGTCAAGGAGAGGGAATGGTATCTGGAGCCTGCCTCAACAAACCGTTCAAGACAGGATAAAAGCCTTCCACAGGGAACGGGCGAATCGTAATACTCACAGACGGTCGACCCTGGTGGAAATTCGACCGCCATTCTTACGGTTTGTCTCGGAGTGTCACAATAAGAACAACGAAGATTGCAACCCTTAAAGCGGACAAAGAGGTGAAAAAAACCCGCATATTTACCCTCTCCCTGAACAGAGGCAAATACTTCTGAAACATCAACAGTTTCGTCTTCAAATAGATGGTTCATCTCTGTTCACCGAAAGTCCGTTTTCGACGCAGGGTCTTATGATAAAGTTGGGCAAAACGGTGCGCCTCGTCGCGAACAAACTGAAGCAGTTTAAGGGCAGCAGAGGTGCGCTCAAGGAATATACTTTCTACTCGCCCCAGAATGCGGAGTTCTTCTTCCCCTTTGGCAAGGGCACACAACACATCAGGTGCAAGTTGAGCCCGCTCGAGTGCATGCTTAGCAGAGAGTAATTGCCCTACCCCGCCGTCTACCAAAAGAATTGAAGGGATGGGTGCCTCCTCCCTCTTCTTCCGCGCAAACCTACGAAAAACCACCTCTCCTATCATTGCAGGGTCTTCTTTAGGTCTGGCGCTCCTTATCCTGTATCTGTGGTAGAATTCCTTGAACGGCTCCCCATCAACAAAGGTGACGACCGCTCCAACAGCATCCGTCCCTTGCAAAGCGGCGACATCAACCCCCTCGATGAGATGGGGACGAGATTTGAGACCCATTAAGTTCATCAACTCATCCAATGCTTTCTCGGCAGGATACGAGACAGACAATTCCTCATCTACCCCTTCAAGTACATCTTTGATTCTTGAGAGAGCGTTGATTTGATTGCGAATACGGGCTGCCTCTTCAAACCGTTTCTCCTTCGCCGCTTCATGCATCCTTCTCTTGAACTCACCTATTACCGCCCGTCTGCCGCCTGCCAGAAAACTCTTGAAATCCTTTATCTGCTGAGCGTAGTCCTCTTTTCCTACAAAACCCGCGCAAGGCGCGCTGCAACGACGGATGTGGTAAAGAAGACAAGGACGCTGTTTCACCACCCTTCCATCACTCTCCACCTTTATCTTGCACTCTCTTCTGAAGAGAAACACTTTCTGAAGCGCATCCACTGCCCGACGCAATTCTCTCACTTCCGGAAACGGTCCGTAATACTGCGCATCGATACTTCTGTCTCTCGTTATCAGAACGGCAGGAAAAACCTCCTTCGTTATAGCAATGAGCGGAAAACTCTTGTCATCCTTCAAAAGGACATTGTACTTAGGCTTCAACTTCTTAATCATATCAGCCTCACGCAAAAGGGCTTCTACTTCTGTATCCATCACTTCGTGCTGAACAGACGCTGTCTCTTCTACCATCATGGCAGATTTACCCTCACCCTTCAAGTAACTACTCAGCCGCTTCTTAAGCGATGATGCTTTCCCAACATAAAGCACCTCCCCAGAAGGGGCTTTGAAGACATAAACTCCGGGAAGGTCAGGCATTCGTGACACCACCTCGCGGAAACTCTTCAAATCCATTCCTTACTATCCTTTCGATGTAGAGCATCGAAGATTCAAACAGAAAGAGCCCTCACTACAATGATTCATCCTAACGGCAAAGGCGTGATTTTGCAACATCAAACCGCCAGTTTCAGACTCTGCCTTGGGATAGTGCTCTATTTTACCAGTCGCACAATAGAGTCTAAACCTCAATTTAACCTGACACTGCCGTTCATCAGGCTTACAAATGAGAAAACAGATTCTGGTTGCCCTCGACGCATGAAAGTCATTGCGGACGAGGAGACACCTCTTTCTGGGAAGGTGGAGGGGAAAATGGTATTGGAAGCATAATCTTGTCAATTTTGTAATTTTTACGGTCAACTCTTATAACCTCGTCTATCGCAAGAATGATGAGGTATTTCTTGCTTAAACGCAATTGTGCATCTGGAGGGAGGACCATGGTAAGAGCATTCTGCAGATTGTTGTCCGAGCCATAGAACAGAATTCTGCTGTCCTTATAGATGACGCTACCGTGCTCATCACTGACGAGCATCCCGCATGCAGGCACCAAGACAGGCGGACTTCCTAAAAAAAGTTCGAAAAACACAAATGCGGAACGCTGCTCTATAAACCGTCTCAATTGTCTGACTCCTTCCCGAAACTCAGCCAATCTTCTCTCTCCCTCCTCCTTGATTGCAGGCTCGATAAAACGGGCAATCTGTTCAATGCGCTCAACAAGGGGTTTCTCTGCTACTACGCTGAAGTGAAGGCGAGCAAGAATCTCACGATACATCCTTGCCCACCTCTCCTCTTTCATAATTCTCTCAACAAGGACTCTTCTGCTCCTATCCATCGAAACAACAGGCTTGAGAACAGGCACATAAGCGCATGTATCAAAATCGTAGCCCTGAGGAGTAAACCTGCCAAATGCTTCGTTCATATCCCAGGGGATGAAGATAAACTTCCCTTGCGGCGCATCGTAATAGAGAAAGAAGTTATGCCCTGTCCCAATGTAAGAATCGTAATTTGCAAGAAGTCCGTTTATCGCAATGAATTTTAAGAAAGATTCTACATCGAGATACTCACCAACTCTCTTGACAAACTCTTCCCGAGAACTGCTGTCAATCAGCCGAGTAAACTGTATGAGAGAATCGTAATCAGGATGCAGTTCACCGTATTTTAGTTCACAGTTGCCGTATAAACGGGGTTCTTCCCCTCGATATCTCAGCGCATCGTCGCCAAAAGTTTCAGGCTTGAAAAGAGTCCCCTCTGCGTTGCCAAACCATCTGCGTAGGAACTCGCCATCGACTTGCTCTACCGCAGTGTAAAGCCCAAAATACTTTCTTTCAAACTTACCTTTTACACTGATATACAGTTTCACAAACGCAGCGCGTCCAGCCCATAAACCTGAGTTCCTGAAAACCTCATATGCTAAATACTCACGCATCATCGTCGGGTCCTTGAAATTATTTGACAGATTCAGTTTCTTCATCCCGAGAAAACTCTGCCCTTCAAACTTGTCGAAATCTATCTTGAACGGAAATTTTTCCTCCCTCAAACTCATTGAAAGAGAAGAGTTCCCTTTAAAACGGACACCTACTCTTTTCAAAGCAACTCCGCTACACTCAAAATCCGCTTCCACATACTCCTCTTTCTTGGTGCGGAGAAGATTGTTCCAGGAGGCGTCGGAGAATGTTAAATGAATCACTTTTGGCTCCTCTTTTTCCCAGAAATCCGCAGATTCCGAGTTGTACTCTCTGGAGGTCTTTACAGGCGTAATCAGAACCGGAGATGGTGTAAGCGTTCCCTCTATACTGTTCCCCTTCCGGAATACCCGCCGCATTTTTCCTGACCCATCAGCAACAAGCGACGCTACTCGCCAGACCCCTTCAGAAACAGGAATCTTCACCTTCCGCTCTACCTTGCTATAAGATAAATACGCTACAGAATCATCCCTCATCTTCGCCTCATAAATTGTCACTCCGTCAATGAAACTCTTCTTCCCACTACCCACCTTTAACCATTTCAATGTCTCTTTTAACACCACAAAAGTGGCAGCCATTCTACTCGCCGTTAATCTCCCCTCAAAATCGCTCTCAAAAAGAATCTCTTTCGAACAAACAAAAACGATTCCCTTCATACCGCTAACAAAAGCAAGCACCGCTTCCTGGGCAACATATGCCTCCGTAATCTCTCTCTCACGAAGGTTAAGAGTAACAAAGCACTCTTTCGAAGAGTCATTCATAAATGGACAGTCAATCTCTTCGAGAATTTGAGACTCCTTTTCGGTTAACCTATCAGGGGTGTGTACCTTGACGGAAAAGCCATCAGCGAGAACTGCGGAACACGCCCCGATGGCGATAAAGAAGAATAGAATGCGAAGAATCATTCTCCTACCTCCTCAAAGGAGAGTTCGGAAAAATCCCCTAGTGCACGCAATTCGTTAACAATAGATTCTCCTTCAGCACCAGCAGGAAGCGAGATATCTACAACTGCGCTCTCCTTCTTTACTTTGAGCGAGAACCTGTGTATTTTGAGACCTGCTTTCGAGCGCAAATACTGAACCGCTTTGTTGACCAACTCATCTGGTGCCTTCATTGTTATGGAAAAGACGCGTTGATCTGCAACGCTTTTCAGTTCTAGCATAGCCAGAACACACATTACCGCCAGCGCTCCAAAAAGCGCCACAGCATATGCCCCCAACCCGCACGCCATCCCAATCCCCACGAGAAGAAACAGAACGGCAGTGTCTGTCGGGTCTTTGATTGTGGTGCGAAACCGGACGAACGAACCAAGCCCAACCAGCCCGAAAGCACGCGCAAGTGAACCAGCAATTACGACTACCATAAGTGCGCCTGCAGAGCAGATTAACACCTGCGCCCGAATAGCGAGTGCAAGCCGAAGCGGGTCAGAAATTCTCTGCCTTCGCCGAATCCGCAAGGGGTGAAGCGCTATCGCAGCACCCAAAAGCGCCGCCAAACCAACCCGCTTAAACACCTCTACAAAAGTCTTTAGATTCATCCCTTGCTCAAAAATTAAATCCTCTTCTCCCGATGAGAAAGGCAGAGTCTCTTTCTTCTTTCCGTCGCTTCCATCTGCAAGTAGAAGCGGAGTAACTGTAGAAAAAACTATAGCAGTGACACCCACAATGTATCCAAAACTACTCATTCTCCCAAACGCCTCCACAAAGCCTTCTCCACATTTCTCGCTAACCGCAAATTCTGAGGAAACATCTTCAACAACCGCCATCTGAACCGCCATGCCTCATCACTCTGGTTGAAAGAGCACAGCGAACGAACCGCTTCTGCCGGATACACCTTTTCAAGCCGCTTCCTTACCTTCCACGCATCTTCGCAGTCCATCCCATGCACTGACTCGAGAACCTCATCAGCCCAGTCACCTGCTTCCTCACGCATCCGCCACGCACGCTCGCTTCCCAACCCCTTAATCGAGCGAAGCACTAACTTACGCGCTTTCTCTTTAAAACTCTCTCTCAACTCCCAAGAAAACTCGTCTTCAAGCCCTTCTGTCGAAAGAATAACATAAGCCGGCGCCTTCTTAGAAATCTCCATTCTCACCTTCTGCGCCTTCTCTGAACTCACTCCTTTCAGCGACAACGCCAATGAAGATTCCTTGATATCCTTCCTCAGAGACTCCCTAAGACGCCAGGAGAAATAATCGTTCCTCCCTCTAAGGGATAAAACAACAGAATCGGGCACAGATGAGGCAAACCTTAGACGCAACTCGTCGGCTTCTCCTCCCTCAAGTCCTGTCAAAGATATTATAACTTCAGCAGGAACTCTCTCCAAAAGGGCAGAGCGCATACGCCACGACTCCGCATCGTTTATCCCTTCGAGACTTAATGCTACATAATCAGGCGCTTTCGAAACTAACCTCCATCGCAGATTCCATGATACCTCATCCGTCAGCCCGTGAAGTGAGTAAGCGACCATATCAGGCTCAACATCGCTAAGTCTCGTCCGCAGATCGCACAAAAATCTCGAGCCGATTCGGTTAGTAAGATACGCAGCCTCCCGAGGTCTCCTTTCCGCGAGCCTCTCCATAACTATGTAAAACGAACTCCTGAATCTCTCTGCATTTTCCCCGTCTAACAAAACCTCAAAATGGCTCTCTCGTTGGCTCAAACCCGGTCTATCATTTCCCCTTCGGGGAAGCCCGAATTTCTCAAAGAGGTGTCTCATCACGCTATCAAGCGCGTTCTCCGCATCCCCGTTGTTCTCGACTACAAACCAGTTCCGCTTCTTTTTCGAAAAATCCAAGAGGTATCGGCGCATAAGCACTTGAATCTTTTCTCCTGCCAACCCTTTCCGAGAAAACTCTCCCACGCGCCGTTCCATAACTTTTCTCATCTTCCGCCTCATCCGTGCAACCTCAGGCTCTACATCCACTAATACCACCACCTCGGGCTCTACACCGGCACTAGCAAAGCGGAAAAGCCGAGAACACTCTCTCCAACTTAACCCACGAGCCATAGCAAGCGCAAGATGGGAGTAGAAAAATCTGTCTGCTATTATAACGCACTCTTCTTCAAGATGTGGATTTATCTGTTGTGCTACCAATTCCGTCTCGCGAGCAAAATAAAGAATTGCTTCTGTCTTCCTATCCAACTCCAGATTAGATGGGTCTCGGAGAATCTTCCGTATCTTCCGCGAAACAGAACTCTGTAACTCTCCCCCTTCCCGCGTGTGGACCACTCGCACCCCACAGCGCCTGAATTCCTCAGCCACCAGAGCAGACAGATACGATTTGCCGCTTCCATCTATCCCCTCAAATGCTACCAGTCTTGCCATCAAGCGTAACTCCCACTGCACGCAAAAACTTGGAATATTCTATCCTCTCTAAACCTGAAAGGACTCTTCTCAACAACATGCTCACCCCATCTGAGCTCTTTGCTTCCAAAACGACAAAATCCTCTTTCAACAAAACTTCTCCCAGCAGATTCCCTTTCTCGGTCAACTCCCAAACGCTCGGCGGACGATGATAGATTATCTCGCTGTCTATCGTAACTCTTACTAACGGGTCACCACTTTCATAACTCAAACGCACACAAGAAACAGCTCCTACCGGCAGAAGCCTGTATTCACGAAAGACCACCCTTATCGGCTCCACAATATCAGATAAATCCGTCTCCACTCCGCTCATCAGTCCTGCTAATTTCTCTATTCCTACGGCAACTCTCCACTTCCGCGTCTCAAGCCCCTTACGCTTCTTCAACTCCAGAAATTGGTCTCCCGTTGTCGTATACCTCCGGAACCGTATCTTAACACTCTCCCTCGGATGCTTCACACAAGAATTATAAAACCCATGCTCCTCGGTGTCGAAATAAAGAGTCTCCATAGAAGACTCAACGGCCGTGACTTTAAATACCTTAGCCACAGCCTTTTCCACCTCCATCAACGCGGACGGCGCCAACCTGAATTTCCTCTCCTTTCGTATAAAAAACTCAGCCTTTTCCATGCCACTAAAACCACCAAGAGAACTTCATTGAGAATAAACGGCAACACAGTGGTAAATGTTTTAATGAGTTTTTGGTAAAGAACGAACTTCATTAATAAAAAAACCTGCTGTTAAGAAATCAAGTGCCTTATGAAGCCCTATAGGACCTGCCTCTCACAAGCCAAATACGAAAGTACATAGGGGGCTACTCTCTCTTTCTTTTATAAGGTGGGAAACAGCGCATTCCAAAACTCATTTCTTCTTAATGAGGAGTTCCACTTTTTCACCACCTCTCTTCACCACGATACGGACCTCATTTTTGGTCAAGGTTGCCTCTCTAAGGGAAGACTGGAACTCTTCTGTAGTGCGCCCCTCTTTTCCTTCAACTGAATCAATAATGTCTCCGTCTTTCATCCCCGCCTCTTTGGCTGGATGGCCATCGAGCACTTGCTTCACTGTTACTCCGAGAAGTGTATGCTCTGCCTCTTATACACATCTGACGCTGC
>JAOAAR010000057.1 GCA_026418755.1 Planctomycetota bacterium | reverse complement strand
GCTTGAAATTCGGAGGCTTTGTGTATGAAAAGTCTGAGTAGAAGATACGGTTTCTTTGAATCGTTGTCCTGTAATCAGCCAAATCGTCGAATTTGACTCCCTTAAGAAAGCCCTCTACGGCAAGGCATCCTCCGTCTATATTTGGCGCGCTTGCTTCAGTGGCAGAAATAGGTGCCTTCTGCTCCATCCGCATTGTGGAGAACCAGATGTTTTTCGGTGTCAATTCGGCAAGCAAATCTAACTTGCGTGACCAATATATCCTCCCTGAACGAATCGCCATTATGACGAACTGTCTTCTTGAATACTCTTGCAACTTTTTCCTCAGTTCTTCTATCTCCGCAACTTCTTTGTAAAGTTTCTCTTTCTCTTCTTCAACCCCTTTGAGTACTTTGTTTGCCGACTTGACATCTATGAAGAGATAGGCAAATGCGACTGCGCTCAGACATGCGATAACTACTGATATCAAGAAAGCGATGAAAAACCCTATCGGTGTTTTCTCTATCTTTCTGTATTCCGGGGGCAGCAGATTGATTCTAATCATCAGTCTTATCCTCCTCTGATTCTCGCCGCAAGCCCTGCGGCAATGACAAGCCTTGGTGCATTCCTCGCCAGTGCGTCAGTATTCACATTCGATGTATCCACATCGTATCCTTCAAAGGGGTCCCACAAAGAGACTCTCTTTCCGAATATCTGCTCAAGCGACTGAGCCAGACCGTATAACTTTGCACCGCCTCCTGATAGATATATTTCATCAACCTCCTCCTCGTATTTGCTCTCGTAGTAATCTGACGAAAGATGTATCTCGTTTGCGAAGTCCTCAATCAGTTGGCGGACGGCTTCTTCTACTTCCTGTTCTCTCCCGGCAGGATTTGCTTTCACTGCTTCTGCTTCCTGTAAGTCCATCTGAAGCCGTTTCGCCACTGCGTCTGTAAAATCGTTTCCAGCGATGTAAAACTCTCTTGAGAAACGGAGCGCCATATTCTTTACAATGCTGATGTTCGTCTTGTTCGACCCTATGTCAACCAATGCGTCCACTTTGTCGGAGGCTGCCATCTTCGGACCCAACAGCTCTTTCATCTCAAACGCATTACTCAATGCAAATGCATCTACATCTATTATCTGAGGATTGAGCCCCGCTTTTCTTAATATGTCTATATGCTCCTCAATCGTCTCTTTTTTAACCGCTACCAAAAGCACTTTCATCTCGCGCTCACTCATTGTCGGGTCTTTTATCTCTTCTAACTTTTGCGAAGCAAGTACTACATCGCTCAATTCAAAGGGGATGTACTTATCTGCTTCGAACTGAACCGCTTTTTCCAATTCTTCCTGGCTCATCTTCATCATATTTACGAAACGGACGACCACTCCTCTACCGGAAACAGAAGTTGCCACATCTCTGGTGTGGAAGTTGCCATCAATGATACACTCTCTGACAATGTCTGCTGCCGCCTCTTTCGACTCCAACGGCTTCTGGTTGTATGCTGTCACGGCAAGTCTGTCACCGTGGTCTGTGAACTCTACCGCCTTAACTGCACTCGAACCAATATCAAGTCCTATTAAACAACGCCCCTTTTTAAACCTGAACAGCCCCATTCTCAAACTCCGAAAAACATCTTTAATAATATCTTCTGTGTATAAGAATAAGTCAAGACTTTTTTTGCTTCTCTTCCAACCTTAAGAGAGGTCTATAATGGACGAAGTCTGCGAAATATAACAACTCTGCCTCCACGCTTCTCCTTTTTGCCGCAGATGTCTCCGAATGAAACGC
Source organism: Planctomycetota bacterium (assembly GCA_026418755.1). GTDB lineage: Bacteria > Planctomycetota > SKW154 > SKW154 > SKW154 > SKW154. Next base: position 7,182 of record JAOAAR010000057.1, on the reverse strand, counting down.
TATCGTGTGCAGAACATCCTCCTTTATTCCCGCATCTTTCGCTCTCAAAACACTACTCAAAGAATGTTCTAATAATGGGTTTTCCCTTTCGTCCAGTTTTCCAACATCATGCAAGAGGGCACCTGCGAGGAGGACATCTTTTTTCACTTTTACTCCGTAGAGATGCTCGTATGTGTCTGCTAAATGGGCTGCAGTCTGCGCAACCGCCCGTATATGCGCCACGAGGTTTACCACATCAAATGGCACATCAGAGCAAAAAGAGTTTTTTTTCAAGTCTTCCGCTTTGATACGGTGCTCTTTTAGCGCTCGCTCCCATACCGAAATGCATCTTTCCCGTAAATCCTCCTCCTCAATCAAGCCAAATTCTTTGATGAGTTCTGTGATTTTCAACCTCTTTCCTCCTACAAGTGCCGGAGAAGGGAGTCGAACCCTTACCTCCTTACCGGAGATTGGATTTTGAATCCAACGCGTCTGCCAGTTCCGCCACTCCGGCTCCAGAGATGAATGATACCAGAACCATCCCCCTCTTTTCAAATTCCTTTTCTTCTTTCTTCTCAGGTACGCTTTTCTTGTTGAGAAAAAAGTTTTAAGGTTGATGATCTCCCTCAATTGAGAAGAATAAAAAAGGAACGGTTCTGGAGAGAAGGAGATGGGGAAGACGGGAATCGTCTATGATGATATTTATCTTGCGCACGAGACAGGGTTTCATCCGGAGAATCGGGAGCGGCTTCGGCGTACAGTAAGCCACTTAAAAGCGACGAAACTGTGGGACAAGTTGTCTCTCTTGAAGCCCCGTAAAGCGACAGTTGAGGAGGTAGCGCTTGTTCACAGCAGAAATTACATCAAATCAGTTGAGCGTATCTGTGCACAGGGGGGAGGGCATCTGGATGCTGACACTGTGACGAGCCCTTCAAGTTATGAGGCTGCGCTTTACGCTGTCGGCGGAATCCTCGACGCTTGTGATTCTGTTATCCGTCAGCAGACCGTCAATTGTTTTTGTCTTGTGAGACCTCCGGGGCATCACGCACTCCCTGAACGGGCGATGGGGTTTTGCCTCTTCAACAATGTCGCTATTGCAGCGAGATACCTTCAAGAGAAACATTCCATAAAGCGGGTTGCTATCATTGACTGGGATGTTCATCATGGAAACGGCACAGAAGAAATCTTTTACCGTGACGGTTCTGTTTTCTACTTTTCGATTCACAGGTATCCGTTTTATCCCGGCACAGGTGCTGCCGATGAGCGAGGCGAAGGCGAAGGTGAAGGGACGACTCTTAATATCCCATTCTCAGGCTGGGAAGGGAGAGAGGTTGTTCTTTCAAAATTCGAGCAGGCGGTCTTGAAGGATGTGGCAGAGTTTGCTCCCGATTTTGTTCTTATATCTGCAGGGTTCGACGCATATGAACGCGACCCCATCGGCGGTCTTGGGCTCCTTATCGAAGATTATCGCAAGATGACTGACATAGTTTGTGCGCTAGCACAAAAAACGGCAAAGAGGCGGGTCATTTCTGCTCTTGAAGGCGGTTATAGTCTCGAAGGACTTCCTCTGATGGTTGCCCAGCACTTAGAGGGACTTTTGTCTGCTTCTTTTGAATGACCCTGGCATGAATTGCGGGGTGAATTTTGCAGAAAAGAACATTGCCTAGCATTATAGAAAAAACCCAGTCGAGAAAGAAAAAGCGCAAGAGAAGATAGCGAATCAACTTGTTTTGCGCTACGGTTTGCCTTCTCTGAACTCTTTGAAATCGTTGGTGAAAACCTGGTCAACCTGGATGATTCTCCAGTGACGCACCCATCCTTCCTCTACGAACTCTATCGGGTCTTCAGTGGACGCAAACTCGTCACTCTTTCTTGTGTACAGAATCTCATAATAAGGTTCATCTACCAGCCTCTCGTTAGGAAGGAGTGAACTTTTGTCGCTTTTAACCCATTTGAACACTTTGGACTTTGAAACAGGCTCTTCTATCTGCTCTCCTGCTTCGTTCGTTGTGATTATGCTATACTCTTCGCGTGCCTCCGTCACTTTCCCCCACATCTTAGAGCCATCCGTCAAAATCAGACAATCTTTCCCAAGATATGTTGCTATCTCTTTCATGTCTTCGTGAGTCACTATCTTGAAATCGTTTGAGAGCCCTGCGACTCGTATTCTGATGAAATTCGCCTCTGGGTCCCACGACTTCAGCCCCTTAACATTTATGCGGAATCTGTCTGCTTCCGGTTCAGACAACCGCTTGAATACTGCAACGCATTCCCATGTCTCGCCCGGACCAATCTTCGGTACCGCAAGTCCTGTGTCGTCAGCGTGAACTCCAGGCTTTGGATGCTCCGCCAACTTATCCGGCACTTCCTTTGCCATCGCTACCACATCTGCCGTATAAAGCCCCTTTCCACCGTTTGCTTCTGTTCTGTTCTCTTTCTTCTCAATAGCCTCTATCACATCTCGCGCATAATAATCCTGATATTCGACCCCCTTGTCGCTCCACGCTGTCACTTCAAGGAAAACTTCGTGTTCCCATGTGTCTAAGTTCGTCACCTTATAAAGCATGTACCAGTAGATCTCTGTTCTTCCGAACTCTCTGCCAACGACCACCATTTTCGGTTTCTCATGCTCAAACTTGAGGTACCATACATGGCGTGGCTGCCCGAGCCAGACAGGGGTCATCTTCACATACTCATTTATATCTTCTATAATCTTACCCTCGTCCTGGACGGGGACATCATCAGGCTGTTGTGCGAATCCGTGGCTCGTACAGCAAAAAACCATAAAAAGACCGGAAAGAAAAAAAACCGCCTTTACCATAGCATTCTTCTCCTCTTTGCTCTATCATAAGCATAAGCAGTGACCAGTGTGATAATCAAGTAAAAAATGGTCGTTTGTACTAAAAAGGGGGAAGGGACTTGAAGGTTACTGTGACAGGTGGTGCAGGCTTTATCGGTAGCCATCTTGTTGAAGAACTCCTCGCCCGCGACTACAATGTGACCGTTCTGGACAACCTTTCAACAGGCTCTCTAAAAAATCTTTCGTCCGCTTTAAAAAACCCGCACTTCAACTTCATCGAAGGCTCTGTTCTTGACGAAGTTCTTCTTTCAGAGACCCTTAAAGGCTCTGAGACAGTCTTCCATCTTGCTGCCTCTGTCGGTGTCAGGCGCATCGTTGATGACCCGATAACAACAATTAGAACGAATGTGGTAGGAACGGACACCCTTCTCTCTGTTGCTTCAAAATGTGGATGCAGAAGAGTTCTTGTCGCATCAAGCAGTGAAGTGTATGGCAAATCATTCGGCACTCCTTTTAGCGAGGAAGATGACCTCCTCTTCGGAGCCACGCATAAAAGCCGCTGGAGTTATGGAATCTCGAAAGCACTTGATGAGATTCTTGCCCTTGCTTACCACTCGAAAAATCTCCTAATGACTATCATCGTTCGCTTTTTCAACATCGTCGGGGAACGCCAAACGGGAGAGTACGGGATGGTCCTTCCCCGCTTCATTAAGCAAGCACTCTCGAGAGAGCCTCTCACTGTTTATGGCAACGGAGAACAGGTTCGGACCTTCTGCTATGTGAAGGACGCAGTCGAAGCGCTTATCCGTCTCTCCCTCTGTGAACAAGCCTACGGAAAAGTAGTTAACCTTGGCTCTCCTTATCCTATTCGCATCAGAGAACTGGCGGAACTCGTGAAAAAGACTCTCTCCTCTTCTTCTGAAATTCGTTTCATTCCTTACGAAGATGTGTATGGCGTAGGCTTTGAAGACATTCTGTACCGCGTTCCTGATATTACCCTTCTTAAGAATCTTACAGGCTATACTCCTCAAACACCGATAGATAAAATCATCCTTCGTGTTGCGTCCTCCCAAAACCCCGTAGAGTGAAGATGTTAAACTTCTTCTGGGCGAGTGTTCCATCTTTTGTGGAACCAGACCCACTGGGAGGGCTCTTGACGGATGATGTTTTCGAGAACGGTTGTCCAGGTTTGCGTAAGATTTATTCTATCGGTGTTTCTGTCGCCTGAAGGGAGAATTGTGATAGGTCCTACGATGAAGATTTTATGTTTTAAGAGGGAGGTTCTGCGGAGTGCGGCGACAAAGAGAGGAGCACCGCTTTTCAAGGAAAGAGTGCTTGGCGCGGTCACAGTATAAGCAGGTTTCCCGAAGAACTGGACGAAATCACCTGCGGCTCGCTTTATGTCTTGGTCGGCGAGGATACCGACTACAGAGTTTTTGTGAAGTGCTTCAAGGAGAGGACGGATTCCTTCTTCTTGATAGATGACGGACATTTTCAATTTTCTGCGGCGTGATGAAATTTCTTTATCGTATTTGTTGAAATAGATTTTTTTAGCGATGACCGCGGTGGGGAAATGTTGAGCCGAATATGCACCTAACAGTTCCCAGTTGCCGATGTGACCTGTGACAACAATAACCCCTTTCTTCTGTTTCAGCGCTTCAGAGATTTTCTGTTTGAACTCTTCCCCGTCAACGAGAGAAAGGACGATGCGGCGCGGATTCCTGGCAATGGCAAGGAATTCAGCAAAGTTGCGCCCGAGATGCAGAAACATCTTTTTTGTGATGCCCTCTGCTTCTTTTGAGTTGATTTTAAGCGCTTCTTTAAGTTGTTCAACCGCTATGTGTCTGAACTTGCGGAACACATAATACCAGAAAAGAAACGCGATGGAAAAGAAGAATGAGGTGAACTGAAGCGGCAGTTCAGCAAGCGAAAGCATAATCAGTTTACCCGACCACCAGAGAAGATGACGGTAAAAAAGTTTGAACAACGGTGGCTTATGTTTTCCGCTTCGTCTTCTCATTTTCCCTTCTTGAGTCTTTTTATTATGTCTGTGACAGAATGGTTCTTTGGGTCTCCGACAATTGCTATCCTTCCACCAAAGGAGAGGACAGTGTCTCTTTCTGGAACGGTTGTTTGAGTGTAATCGGTGCCCTTTGCGTGAATATCAGGTTTAAGTGCAGCAAGAAGAGAGTCGGCTCTGGTCTCGGCGAATGGGATGAGGTAGTCAATGGAGCGGAATTCAGAGAGAACTTCGAGCCGTTCTTCAAGGGGCATAACAGGGCGATCTGTGCCTTTCAGTTGACGGACAGATTCGTCTGAATTGACTCCGACGACGAGGATGTCGCCTAAGAGCCTTGCACCGCGGATGTATCTTATGTGGCCGGCGTGGATGATGTCGAAGCAGCCATTGGCGAAAACGACAGTTTTTCCTGCTCTTTGTGCTTCTTCGATTATGGCGCGCAACTTACTCCTGTCGTGCACAATCTCCGCCATCTCCTGCCACCTCCTTCAGTCTCTTTTCGATTTCGTATGAATGGGCGACCGCAGTTCCACGCTTCATCACGACTATGCTCGCAGCGACATTGGCGAGTTCTGCCGCTGAAAGAAAGTCGGCACCTGCTGCCAATGCAGCCGTGAATGTGGTCACTACCATATCGCCTGCACCGCTTACATCTACTATGTCGGTGGTCCCTACCACGGGAATCTTCTCGGGCGCCTGTTGCGGAAGAAAGAGTGTCATACCTTGACCGCCCTGTGTAATGAGGACGCTCTTAAGGTGCAAAACTTCCAGCATTGAAGTACCGATTCTGTTCACATCAGTTTCAAAGTTCAGGATGCATTTGCCGAATTCGAGAGCCTCCTCCTCGTTCAGGGTGACCGCAGTAATGTGAGAAAATTCGTGGATTCGGTAACGGCTGTTGGCAATGACAAGCACCCCTTGGGAAAACTTCCTTTTCAAAATCTGCTCTACCGCCCCTTTGACCACTCCGTATCCGTAGTCAGAGGCAAGCCAGGCGACAGCGTCGCGGTGTCTCTCTATCGCTAAGGCGATGCGTTCTAAGAGAGCGTTCTGGTTTTTAAGAGGTGAACCTCTGTCTATGCGCGCAACCTGATACTTGGCGGTATGAAGCCCTCCTGCCATTACTCTCGTCTTCGTGACGGTTCTGTATCCTTCGGCTTCGAACACCCAGCGTGTGTCAATCCCTTTTTCTGCCAAAAGCGATTTCAATGCTACACCATCATCGTCCTTTCCGATGACACCGAAAGGAGTCGGGGAGGTACCCAATGCTGAGAGAGCAAAGGTTACATTTGCCATTCCACCGCAAACTATTCTCTCGTCTTCATACTCGATTATGGGGATGGGAGATTCGCGGCTTAGTCGGCGCGGAGTGCCAAACACATAACGGTCCAATACCAGGTCCCCGGCAACTCCAATCTTTATTCCCTGCATTTTTTGAAGAATGCTTAAGTAATGCTCAAGAGGTTTTGAGAGAAAAGGGCGGTTCATTCTGCTCGTGCCTCCGCTTCTTCAGTGTAATGCTGAAGGTCAAACATCTTCCGATAGATTCCGCCGGCAGCCATTAACTCTTCGTGAGAACCCTCTTCCACAATTTTGCCGTCCTCTATCACGATGATTCTATCCACACCTGAAATGGAGGAGAGCCTGTGGGCAACCATAATGGTCGTGCGGTTCTTCATCAGTTCTGCGAGAGCCTCCTGAACAGCCTTTTCGCTTTCGGAATCAAGATTGCTTGTTGCTTCATCAAGAAGCAGGATGGTGGGATTACGAAGGATGGCTCTTGCTATTGTGACTCTCTGTCGTTCGCCGCCGGAGAGGTTTCCTCCCCGCTCTCCTACGACGGTGTCGTACCCTTGAGGTAGTGCGGTTATGACATCATGGATTTTTGCCGCTTTTGCCGAAGATATGATGTCTTCGCGTGTTGCTCCTACTCTTCCGTATCCTATGTTTTCGAGGACTGTTGTGTTGAACAAGAAAGGTTCTTGGGTAACGACTGCAAGATGGCGCAGAAGTGAGCGCCGCTTGATTTGTTTGATGTCGATTCCATCAATCAGTATCCTGCCTTTTTGAGGGTCATAAAAGCGCAGAATGAGGTTAAGAATGGTGCTTTTGCCTGAACCGCTTGCTCCGACGATGGCAAGCGACTCTCCTGGCTTTACCGTGAAACTGATTCCTTTGAGTGCGGGTTCTCCGCTGTTGTATGTAAACCAGACATCTTCGAAGACTATCTCGCCACGCATCTCTTTCACCTCCTCGGCGGTCGGCGCATCTTCAACCTCTGGTTTTTCGTCCAGCATAGCAAAGATGCGTTCGCACCCTGCAAGGGATTCCTGGATGGTATTGTAGTCACGGGAAAGTTTTTTCGCAGGCAGGTACATTGTTG